>NZ_JAPRFV010000016.1:0-45164 GCF_035725965.1 Enterococcus sp. E5-162
CCACCTTCGGTTGCACGGTACACTTGGCTACGAGACACCGGTTGGTTACCGTAACCAGAGATTGGCGCAGCGAATCCTTGATAATGAGCTCGGATGTGCTAACGCTAGCGAGGCAGTCTAACTTTAATTGTTAGCTCCTGCCGAAGATCGTCACATCCGAGGAGGCTCATTGTCAAGGACAATCGGAATAGCATACGGAAAGAAGTTCTGCACCTTATAAAATTTTTCAAAAAAACTGTTGCCATTCCAAAACGCTATATTTAAGATTTCAAACAACTATATTAATAGGAAGAAAATTTCATTTTTCCTCTTAGTTCTATAAAAAGTGTGGCTAATTTGAGGCAAAATATTAAATTAAATTTGCCACAAATTAATGGCTCCACTATTATTTTAAATCAAGAAGTAGTAAATAATCTTATTTTTTACTACCAGACTGTCTTTAGATATTAGCTTTTCGTCACCCACTACAGTTGACATAGACCCACAAAAAACTTAAAAACCTTGCGATGTAAGACTGGCACGGAGAAGACCAATCTATCATCACAAGGTAAGAGTATTCAAATCTTATTGAAGACTCAAATAATAACAAATTTTAATTAAGGATAGTAATATCATAGATTTTTCTAGAAGTTTCTTGAGGTGAAATTTTCGTTACCTGTCTTTTATCTTCTAAGAAATTACCTTCTTCAAGTGAAGTGGAGAGACCACTCCAAGGTTCCAAAGCAATGAATGGACTTTTATTAGTTGTAGACCACAGAATCAAGTTCGGAAAATCATCAAAATCTACTCGAAGACCTTTACCAGACTTCCTTGACCGAAGCGTTACGCTACGAGACTTGAGCTGGTCAAGTGTAATGGCATCATGGGAAAAAAGTGAGTAGTCCAAATCGAGAATTTTTTGATTTTCCAAAAAAGGTGTCCGATCTTGCAAATCTAATAATCCTGTCTCAGGAAAACTCTTTGGTATCGAGCAAGACTCAACCTCACTAAATTCAATATAATAATCCTCATAGTTTTCACCTTCTACTAAAGGACTATTGAATGCTGGATGGGCTCCAATAAAGTAAGGCATTGTTTTTTCCATTTCCAAGTTCGTTACCTGAAATTCGGTTCTAATTGATTTACCATTCAAGGTATAAACAACTCTCAGTTCAAACTGATATAGGTAATTATCAAGCATCTCAGCATTTGGTTTAATACTAAAGGTCACGCTATTATCATTGACTTCTTCCAGAATAAATTCTTCTTTTCGAACAAAACCATGTCTACGAATAAGACCTGTAAAAAAGGGTCTTTCTTGAGGTCTATAAATAGCCCAATCATTTCGTAAACTACCACAGATAGGAAATAGAATAGGCGCCTGTCCATTCCAATAATTTGGATCAGCTTGCCAGAGATACTCTATCCCATCCTTGTCTTTAATCGAAGTCAGTTGACCACCAAGTGTTTTAAACTGAACAGTAAGATACTCGTTTTTTAATTCGATAGTCACAACTAATTCCTTTCTTTTTATTATTGGAAAGGCAAATAATTTACCTCGAAGTGAATAGTCTCACGTATTTCTACATCGAGTGATTGTAAAAATTCCCATTCAAATGCTGATAACTCTAAATCAGAATGGCAAATCCACTCTTTTCCAGTTGAAACATACCATTTACCACATTTTAGCAACGGGGTAGCTTCAAGCTCAGGAATCATAGGACAATCTTCGAAACTAACAATATATACCTTTTCAAAGCCTGGTCTAAATAAGTGTTGTACTTTTTCTAAAGTATCGGATAACAATTTTTTACATTTTCAAGTAATATTACTCTATCACTTGAGTTTCTGCTACTTTCTTATACCAATGAGCTGATTTCTTAGGATAGCGTTCTTGCGTGTCAAAGTCTACATAGAATAGTCCATAACGTTTTTCGTATCCGTTTGACCATGAGAAGACATCCATAAGTGACCAGATGAAGTAACCTTTAACATTTGCACCATCCGCAATTGCGTCTGATAAAACTTCCAAGTGTTTCTTCACGTAATCAATACGACCATCATCATAAACGGTATTATCTACAAACTCATCTTTGTATCCAAGACCGTTTTCAGTGATGTAAATCTTCTTGTAGTTTGGATAATCATTTTTCACTCGCATGATTTGGTCATACAAGCCTTCAGGATAAATAATCCAGTCCCAATCCGTTCTAGGCACATAATCTGGTGCGATTCGGCGACCAACACCTTTAATCTGGTACTTAGAACTTCCTTTTTCACCCTTACCATTGTGAATGATTTCAGTCTCACCATCAAAGGCTTGCATCCAATCACTCATGTAGTAGTTGATACCAAGGAAATCGTTCAAATCTTTAGCTGCTTCAAGTGCTTGGAAGTCTTCATCACGAAGATCAAGTTCTCCACCATTTTCAGCTAGGATGTGGTTGACCCCTTCCATCGTTTTATCTGAATAGTGTCCAAGGTAGGTTGCATCCAAGATAAATTTGTTATGGATGATATCTTCTAACTCAGCGGCACGAACATCTGCTGGATTTTCTGGATCATAAGGGTATTTGGTTGGCAACGCATGTACTACACCAATTTCGCCTTTATAACCTTTATCTTTATACAATTTCACAGCACGTGCATGAGAAACCATCATATTGTGGTGTGATTGGAAGACTTTGGCAAGATCATATTGAATGCCTGGAGGGAATTTACCAACCAAGTATTGACCATCTCCAATTGGGCCAATTTCATTGAAAGTTGTCCAGTAGTTTACTTCTGGGAACTCTTCAAAACAGAAAGCGGCATAATCTACAAAGTGTTCTATATTTTCGCGGTTTAAGAAATCTCCATCTGAGTGAAGAACTTCTGGTGTGTCAAAGTGGTGCAAAGTCACGAATGGCTCAACATGACGTTTGTGGCACTCGGCAAAAAGATTATGGTAGAATTCAACACCTTTTTCATTTACTTCGCCATAGCCAGTTGGGAAAATACGAGACCAGGCAATTGAAATACGAATACCATTAACGCCATATTTTTCAGCTAATTCTAAATCAACAGGATATTTATGGTAAAAATCACTTGCAGGCTCTGCTGTGTACCAATAATTGTCTTCAAGATACTTATCCCATGCAACTGGGCCTTTACCATCCGTGTGAGTCGCACCTTCTGCTTGATAAGCAGCTGTAGCACCACCAAAAATAAAATCTTTAGGAAGTGTTTTAGTCATAACTATAAATCCTTTCAAAAAAAGCATTTGAGACGATATTCTGAGTTCCGGAAACCAAGGAAATGAAATGCAATGATATGGTTAACAATATTATAAGGAATTGAAAGAATAATCTCGTCTCAAATAACTTTTACAAATTTATTAATCAAACTGTTGTTGAACAAATGCAAGAGCACCTTGTCCATCACGTGTCAATTTGATATATTGAGCTCCTTCAGTTTTTGCAAGTTTAATGCCCAATTTATCCGTTTCAGCCTTCATATCATCGAAGTTTGAAGCGACCTGTGGAGCCAAGATAACCAAGTCAAACTCTGGCAACATTTCACGGTGAGCACCGTAACTACCCGCTGCCGCTTTGACTGGAACATTGTATTCTGCTGCTGCTTTGTTCAAGGCATTGGCAAGCAAGCCACTTGTACCTCCACCTGCACAAAGAACAAGGACATTAGTTTCTTTTGTGATATTATTGTTTGCTGCTACATCTTCTTTAGCAACGCCTGCTTTTCCAAGAACGGCATCTGCTTTAGCAGTATTGAAGTTTGCAGCTACTTTTTCTTTAAGAGCATCGTTTGTTTTACCAGAACGTTCTTCTTCAAGAATTTGTTCATCGTATACCTTAACAAATGGGTAATAAATGATAGTATCAACAACTACCAAGAGTCCGGCTAAGATAAATGATAGAACTTGGAAGTTAGTACCGAGTACAATTCCCAACGGACCAGGAGTAACCCATGGAAGGTTGGCAGAGAATGAGTTCATGTTCAATGTGTCAACAAAGAATTTAAAGATCCAAACGTTGACAATCGGAGCGAAAATGAACGGTACAAAGAAAATCGGATTCAATACGATTGGTGCACCAAATAAGATTGGCTCATTAACCCCAAAGAATGTTGGAACAACTGAGGCACGTCCGATGGCACGGTTACGTTCTGATTTACAAATCCACATGAACAAGAATGGAACAATCAATGTAGCTCCTGTTCCACCCATGGTAACAATAAACATTTGAGTACCAGAAGTGATAACTTTATCTGCATGTTGTCCAGCTTGGATAAGATGCAAGTTGGCATCGATATTGGCATAAGTGATAGCAGCGATTGCTGGTTCGACAATTGAAGGACCGTGGATACCAACAAACCAGAAGAAGGCATAAGCACCAAAGATAAGTGTAATTCCAAGGTAACCATCTGCAGCTGAGAAGAGAGGAGCAAGAAGGGTACCGATTGATTCTGCAACGGTTACACCAAGAGTTCCCTTAACAATGAGTTCAAATCCATAAAGGAGAACAACCGCTACAGTGAATGGAATCAAGTCTTTAAATACTTGAGAGATATTTGGTGGAACCTCTTCAGGCATACGAATAGTAACATTATTTTTCACACAGACCTTGTAAACATTAACTGTCACAAAGGCTGCAATAAATGCTGTCAAAAGACCTTTTGTTCCCGTGAAGGCTGTCAAGAAGCCTCCTTCTTTTGCAGGCTCAGCTGCCATCAAAAGGAACCCTACCATAGACGCTAGCATCGTAGATAAGAAGTTAATCTGATTGGTCGCAGGTAGGTCACGGTTCATTGAGTCCGTCAAAGCTTTAGCGGTAGTACCACCAACAAAGAATGCTAGGATACCCATCGAATAGCTATAAGGAGTCATCAAGAAGGTCTCAATGTCTTTTGACCAGTGGAATCCCCAAGCATTTGGGACATAGGCAATAAGGATAAAGATAGATGAGAAAAGGATGACTGGCATACCAGCGATAAATCCATCACGAATAGCACGAAGATAGATGTTTCGAGAGATTTTCTCAAAGAACGGTTTCCCTTTCTCAATAAGTTCAATGAGTTTATGCATTATTTTGCTCCTCTTTTATAAAGTTCGATGAGGTGATGAATCACATCTTTTAATAAGACAGTAGTCATTAAGTGGTCCTGACCATGCATCATGGTAACGCTGTATGGAAGTTCCTCCCCAGAAGCTTCTCGAGCCAACATAGCTGTCTGAGAATTGTGAGCCTCTGCAATACAGCTTCCTGCTTCTACTACAAGACTATCTGCCTTAGCGAAATCACCATTTTCAGCCGCTTTAAGCGCTTCTAAAAGTTTAGAGCGAGCATCTCCAGCATAAGCAACAATTTCAAACCCTAAGAGAGTCATCTCTTCTCTGTTCATAACAATATCCTCCGTTTTATGTTTTTACTATACTTTATCAGTCCATGGACTAGCTGTTTTAACAAGAACTTTGTTAAGTTCATCAATATTTTCGAATCCAGTAGTACGCAACCATTCACGTGCTGCTTTTTCACCTTCTTTGATGTAAGGTTCTACAGATCCTGCCCAAGTAGCACGTCCACAAAGCACACCATTAAACTTGGCACCTGAGTCGTGAGCAAATTGCAATGTTTCTTGGAACAATTTAGCAGATACACCTGCACTTAGGTAGATGTATGGAAGGTTAGTCGCTTCTTCTTGTGCTTTAAAGAAGTCAGCAGCTTCAGCTTTACTGTAAACTACTTCACCATCAGCAAAACCTTCGACATATTTAACGTTAACTGGTACTTCTACTTTAAGAACATCAATGTTAAAGCGTGGATCAGAGAAAACTTTCATCGCTTCAATGACTTTGCGAGGTTTCACTTTTGCATATTCAACAGAACCTGCATCTGAGATTTCTTCATCATAAGCAAGGATTTCCAAGAAGAAAGGAATATCTTCAGCGACACATTCAGAACCAACACGTTCAATATAAGCTTGTTTTTGTTGGTTAAGTTCATCTGAGCTGTCTACATCATAGTAAAGCAAGAACTTAACGGCATCAGCGCCTTGCTCTTTGATACGTTTTGCAGACCAAACATCCAAGCAGTCAGGCAAACGTTTTGTACTTGATGTATCATAACCTGTTTTTTCATAGGCAAGAAGAAGACCTGCTTCTTTATCCAATGCTTTTGTTGCTGGAAGTCCATATTCAGGGTCAAGCAACATTGAAGAAGCGTATTTTGTAAGTTCATCAGCAACCAAAACCTTTAGTTCTTCCATTTGAGCTACAGTTGGTTCTGTATCTTGATACTGTGCCATCAAACGTTTCAAAGCACCACGTTGGTCAAATGCCAAAGCTGAAATAACACCGTTTTTATCTGAAATTTTTTCCAAAGATTTGCGTTTCTGTTCTGTAAGTACCATTTTTATACCTCTTTTACTCCAATTTGTGAGTTTAGTGTTTCGTAATTAGTCATATTCACATGCCCTGTCATTGTTTCTTGAGCATTTAACATACCCAATGTCATCGCATGTTTTAATAAGTCAGCGTCACTTTTTTTACTATTTAAAGCTGATGCAATACCAGCTACCGTTGAGTCCCCTGATCCGACTGGATTAACAACTGGGATATCAGGAATATCTACCTTATAGAAAACATCACCATGTTTTGCAAAGGCACCGTTTCGACCTAATGAGACCACTATCCATTCGATACCACTAAAAAGTGACTCTTTAAGAACGTCTTTGAGTTCTTCAATATCTTTTGTTACTTCTTTTCCAAGCAACTGTGAAAGTTCCTCATTATTAGGTTTGATGGCAGTAGGTTTAGCCGACGATTTTAGAACTGTTTCAAGAGGTGCACCTGAACAATCCAAAACGACTGCTACTCCTTCATCCGAAGCAAGTTGGATAAGTTTTTCATAATAATCGTTGGGAAGTCCTGAAGGTAAACTTCCTGAAATTGTCACAACTTCTGATTGTTTAATAAGATTGCTATAGTGGTCAAGAAAGCCTTCTGCTTCTTCATGAGAAATTGTTGGTCCTTGTTCCAAAATTTCTGTTTGGTTACCCTCGTGTAAGATAGCAATACAGTTTCTAGTGTTTCCTGAGATTTTATAAAAAGCTGGACTAACAGGAGATTGTTCTAATTCGCTTTCAATAAATTCACCAATTTTACCACCTAAGAAACCTGTAGCAGTAACTTTATCACCAGATTCATACAAGACTCTAGTAACATTTAAGCCTTTTCCACCAGCTGTCTTACTAACATCTTTCACCCTATTCACTGTATCAATTTTCAATGTTTCTAGAGGATAAGAGATGTCTACTGAAGGATTTAGTGTGACTGTCAGAATCATTTGTTATACCTTAATCGTGGTAGTCACCACGGTCCCATCTTTCAAGGAATTCTGTAAAGAAATCTTCATCTGCTTGATGTGCATTATGTGTTTCAACGTGTTCGATTTTTGCAATCAATTTTTTATTTTCTTCTGTTGGTTTGTACTCAGCTTCAATGAAAGCTTCAATGATGTCATTCATAAGAAGACCACCAGTAATCTTTCCACCGAAACCGATAACATTCGCATTTAACTCTTCTTTTGCATATATAGCTGATGTCATATCACGAACCAACGCTGAGCGAACACCTGGAACTTTATTGACTGCATTGTTAATGCCGACACCTGTACCACAGATACATACTCCCAAGTCTGCTTGACCACTTACTACTGCTTCACCGACTTTTTTACCATAGATAGGGTAGTGAGTACGTGCGTGGTCATATGTCCCGAAATCAAGGACCTCATGTCCTTTTGATTTCAAGAATTCTGATACTGCCATTTTTTCATCTGTGACAATGTGGTCACATCCAATTGCGATTCTCATTCCTTAACTCCTTTTCTTAACACATTTTGTTAAGCATATCTACTCGGATTTGATGACGTCCGCCATCATATTTACCATTGACGAAACCTTTAGCGATGTTTTTAGCAAGCTCATCACCGACGATTTCAGCGCCAACCGTAATCATTCGTGAATTGTTATGTCCACGTGTCATATAAGCTGAGCGTTCATCTGAAACTTCTGCTGCAACCATACCTTTAATTTTAGTTGCTACCATGAATGGACCAGCTCCATAAGCATCAATTACAATACCTAAGTTTTGCTCATCTTTATTTACTTCAGAGGCAACTGCCAAGGTAACATCAACAAAATCTTGTCCGTCCTTAGTCACATCAATTACCTCAAAACCTTCTTCTACAAGAAAATTTTTCACAACATCTTTTAATCTCGTACCTTTGAGATCTGCACCAACAACAATAGCCATTTTGACCACCTCCTAAATTTTAGAAAGAAATGCTACGTAGAAGTAGAAAACATTTTGCAAAATGTTCGAAAAAACGTTTTCATCATTTCTTTGTTTATATAATATCAAGCATTCAAACAAAAAGCAACACTTTTTTGTTTATTTTTTGTTTTTTTTATTTGTTTTTTTAAAAAATAGATAACACCGTTAAATTATTGTTCATTTTTGTTCATTTAATCCATCACAAAATGGACGTGAAATATCTATTCAAGTATTACAAAAGTCTTTTACTTTCTATAACTTACTGATTAAGAGGTCCTACTTTATTTTCGTCTTATACAAAATCTGACCTAAGCTAATATACGTCAATCCTCTGTTCTTATTTCATCATCTAACATTTGTTTTTGTTTGAAATTGTTTGTTTTACCTTGAAAATATTGTCTTTTATGATACAATTAAAAGAGAATTATCTTTGGAAAAAAATTACTTTATGAAAGAAGGGTCTTCATATGAACAAAAAACGACGATTAGAAAAAATTTTAGATATGTTAAAGATTGATGGGACCATAACCATAAAAGAAATAATAGATGAACTAGATATTTCCGATATGACAGCCCGTAGAGACCTTGATGCTCTAGAAGCTGATGGACTTTTAACACGTACTCATGGTGGTGCACAATTGCTTTCCTCTAAAAAGCCACTTGAAAAGACACATATCGAGAAGAAAAGTCTAAATACAAAAGAAAAAATTGACATTGCTAAAAAAGCCTGCTCTTTAATCAAAGATGGCGATACTATTTTTATTGGACCTGGAACTACACTTGAACAACTGGCATTAGAATTGAAAGGTCGTAAAGGTTATAAAATTCGTGTCATTACAAATAGTCTCCCTGTGTTCTTGATTCTAAATGATAGCGAAACCATTGATTTATTGCTTCTTGGCGGTGAATATAGAGAAATAACTGGAGCTTTTGTAGGTTCAATGGCTTCGACAAATTTAAAAGCAATTAGATTTGCCAAAGCTTTTGTTAGTGCAAATGCTGTTACCCATAATTCTATTGCTACATATAGTGACAAGGAAGGTGTGATTCAACAACTTGCCCTAAACAATGCTGTAGAAAAATTCTTATTAGTAGACAGTACTAAATTCGATCGATACGATTTCTTTAACTTCTATAATCTAGATCAACTCGATACCATCATTACAGATAACCAGATTAGCCCTCAACACTTAGAGGAATTTAGCCAGTACACTACTATTTTAAAAGCGGACTAGAATTATGACTTATAAAAATATTGTTTTTGACCTTGATGACACTCTTTATGACCATCAACTCCCCTTTAAACGTAGCGTTGAGAAATGTTTTCCAACGATTGATATCCAACAAATAGATAACATTTACAAACGTTTCAGATATTGGTCTGATGTTGCTTTTCCTAAATACACGAAAAAACTCATCAGTATTGAGCAGCTTAGAATTTTTCGCTGTCAGAAGACTATGGAAGAATTTGGCATCGATAGTATTTCTAGGACAGAAGCTCTAGACTTCCAAGCTGACTATGAATATGAACTCGATCAGATTACGATGATTCCTGAGATACATCAACTACTGCTGGCTCTACATAAAAACCGCATCCCAATAGGTATTCTAACTAATGGCCCTGTTGACTTACAGAGTCGAAACTCCAAAATATTGGTGCCTATCAATATTTTGAAAAGCAAAATATCATCATTAGTCAGTCCACTCACGGAGGAGCTGCAGAAAATAGCTATGAAGGTAATGTAAAAAACTTACAAAGTTACCGAAATGTCCAATTATCTAAAAGGGCTATAGAAATTCTTAAAGAGGAAATTGAGTTAAATCACCAACATATGAGATTCAATCCTGATTATAAAGATAATGGATGGATTTTTACTTCCAAAAGTCGTCATAAACCCGACTATAATGGAACACCTCTTCATTATAGTGTCCTTAACAATTTCCTCAACTCACCTGAAAATGGAAAATTAAATCGAAAAGGTAATCCAAAACGAGCAGGAATTGATATTGATAATAAACTTAGTTTTAATAAACATATTACGACCCATATATTCCGTCATACGCATATTAGTTTCTTAGCAGAGTAAGGAATACCCCTAGAAGCAATTCAAGACCGTGTAGGGCATTCTAGAGGTAGTCGTGTAACAGAAATTTATTTGCACATCACTAAAAAAACAAAGTATCAAATTATACCTATCCTTGATACTCTTACACAATAAGTGTGGCAAATCTGTGGCAAAACATAAGAAAAAGGCTTGTCCATATTGGACAAACCCTTTATTTTCAAGCTTATATAACCTAATTAAGCTTTACCAGCTGATTAGAATAGGATGTTGCATGTTTTACTACGTCTTTTTCATAGAGTTTCACTAATTCGTCAAAATTTGGGTGCTGTTGTTTGAACGTATCATTATCAATGATAACAACATTTCAAGATCAAGTCCTAAAAAACCGCTATATTTGCCAAAATTCGCTTTTAAATAAGCAAATTCGTTCTCTGTAATAAATGGTGTATCTGTTCTTGGATAACTCAATAATTTTGCTTCATACAGTCCTTGCATAGCTTTTAAAGTTTGGCTCGCTGTCGCTTTATAAAGCTGATTGACTTTTGATTGCAAACTACTTAAAGAAAACGAACTCGGACTATTCGTTTTCTTCTCTTTGGTTTGAACATCAGCAATTATCCCCTCTTGATTGCCTATTTTAGCTTGTTTAGAAGAAACAAAAGCTAAAAAGCTCCTCTTGGGTTTTAAAACGCTGTGTGGGGCTTAGAACGCCCTTAAATGACCCTTGTTTTACTTAGCTTCCACCTCGAAAAAAGGTTCTTTTTTAAAATTCTCTATGGCTTCCTGGCGCTGAAAAATAAGGTATAAGGTGGGCGTTTGAACACGTCCTAGTGAAAATGTACTTTGTACGCCCTTCTGTTGTAAATTTAACGTATACAAAGGGCTTGCGTTCATGCCGATCAACCAATCGGCAATTTGGCGTGTTTGCGCTTCTTGATAAAAGGGATAGTAATTCATTCCTGGTTGCAAATTTTGAAAACCGCTTCGGATCACATCTTTTTCTAAGCTATTGATCCATAGTCTTTTAAATGTTTTATCTTTTGAAAAGGCATTTGCATTATGGATAATCGACCAGGCGATATTTTCACCTTCTCTGTCGCTATCTGTTGCAACAATAATTGTATTTGCCTTTTTGAGAAGTTCTGCAACAATTTTAAACTGCTTTCCCTTATCTTTTGCAACTTCAAAATCGTATCGATCAGGAAAAATCGGCAAAGATTCAAGTTTCCAATTTTGCCACTTTTCGTCATAATGACCTGGTTCTGCTAATTCCACTAAATGCCCAAAACCAAAGGTGATAAACGTTTCATCTGTAAATAGTGGGTCTAGCAAATAACTAGCTCTAAATATAAAAAACGCGATGAATAATCATAAATGTGATTGCTTCGTCGCGTTTTTTATTTTTGGCTGCTTTGTGTTGAAAAGCTTCCGCTTTTCTTCTAGCCTCAAGGGATAATTTGGTTAGATTCATGCTCATAAGCATCATTCCAATGTCAGTAGGTGCAACGTTCTTGCCTCTGACATGGGTTCTTCACATACCAAATACACCTTTCAATCGATCAAAAATAGTTTCTACGTCAATTTTGCATTGAGCGTAGAGGGCTTTTCCATAATCACTTTCAAGGCTATTATTTAAAATCGCTAAGGCGTGAAGGCAAATGCTGTTCATATCTCAAAACGGTTTTCTGACTCGCAATTTTTTCTCTTTGTCTTCCAAGTTGATTCCTAAGAGATCACCAACATGCGCCATCACCTTATGAAACTGCTTCTCAGTGATATGAAGATCATAATGGGCTGTCGAGGGAAATAACCACTCAGAATTGATATTTTCTTGGGCCAGCCAATCATGATATTGCAACAAGTCTTGCTGAACAGGCTTTAAATATAACGTGTTTGCTTTACCGGTCTTTTTATCATGAATAAAGGTTGCATTTTTGACAGAGCCGTCTGGATTATAGACATCTGATTTTTTTAATGTCATGACATCACTCACACGTAGTAGCGTGGCCTTACCAACTTGAAAAACGGTGTAATTTCGGCGACCAGCACGGAAACTATCGAGAAGTGTATCTTGTACCATCTTTAAGACGCTGGAGTCTTTGATGGGTAGGACAATTTGTTGCACCATGATTCATGTATACCTTTCTGAAATTAAATAATTAAATAAATAATTAATTAAATTGTTTATTTATTGATGACCAGGACCGTATTTCTAAACTTCTTTTATGGTTTATTATATCACTTAACAAAAAAAC
Organism: Enterococcus sp. E5-162; assembly: GCF_035725965.1. Classification (NCBI taxonomy): domain Bacteria; kingdom Bacillati; phylum Bacillota; class Bacilli; order Lactobacillales; family Enterococcaceae; genus Enterococcus; species Enterococcus sp. E5-162. The sequence goes on from NZ_JAPRFV010000016.1 coordinate 12,633, forward strand.
AGCCCCCATTATCTAGTCACTAGATAATGGGGGCTGTTTTAATCAGTTTTCAAAGGGGCGATTTTCTAATTATAGACCCTGAGTTAAGGAATGTACTGATGTTTTCTAGTATAGTCCCTAGTTTGATAATATTTATTGTATTTTTCTGTATTTAGTTATTCGATGATATCGAGGCTAATATGTCAGTCTTCCAAGCAGCCATTGGTTGGTATATCAATTTTTATAATCGCAATCGTATCTCAAATGTTGCCTAAGTAACTGAATAAAAATAGTCCAATTTATTGACTTCTGAGCAGCCGCTGAAGCTATTAAATTATTGAAAGGAATCAGCCTTTTAAAAAGTCAACAAAGAAATTCTGCTTTAAATCATATTAGGGTATCACAAATACTTTACAAATATGTTTTGCGTCGCATCAAAAGCCAGCAAATTAGACTTAGTATAGCAGAGATAATCAATACGGCTAAAACACCATAAGAAGACTTTTCAAACGGGACATGGACATTGATTCCCCAAAAGCCAAAAATAATTGCTGGAATAGTCAAAACAATTGATATCTCGGTTAGGGTTTTCATAATCATGTTTAGCTGATACGAAATCATATTGTTTATCATATTTTCCAATTTGTCCAAATATTGGCTGTAACTTAAAATGATTCTATCCATTGTATCACTTGTATCGTATAAATCATCAATTATTTTTTTAGTACTAAAATCAATATCGTCAATAGTTGTGAAATTTTTTTTAATGAAATCAAGCGCTTTATGGTTAGCTTTATAAGTTGTTGACAAAGCTATCATGTATTTTTGAAGAGTCAATAAATCACCAAACGTTGGTTTGAGTGAACCGGACGTTGATATTTCTGAGTCTAAATCATCAATTTTTTCCTTGACTCCACGAAGGTCGTTAAGCATCATATAGAAATCTTTTTGCATGATCTTTAAAAGTACTTCCTCCACGAAATGATTGACATCACGTAAAACCATATTGGATAAGAGTTCGGGAATGAATTTTAATTTTTGTTTTGTAAAAATTATCAACTTATTTTTAAATACCAAGAAAACAACAGATGTCGTCAGGGTATCTAGATGCCCACCTTCATGTACCTCGGGAAACAAAAAACTTACGAGCAAACTTTTTTCATCGTTCTTATCTATCATCGTGTCATATGCAACTCGATCATCAAACGTTAGTATATTGCCTATTTTAAAGTCATATTTATGTTCAGAAGATTCGATATATTCTCGTTCGTCACCATAAACATAAACAACAGAAGAATTTTTGATATTTGATTCTGACGAAACTAATAATGTATCTTTTGTTAAGGAATAAGTTTTCAGCATTGTAATCCTCCTGCTTTATATTTTTCTCAGAAATAAATGCGTAATTGTTGTGGAATAAATACGTTATCAGTTTTAAAAACATTTTGTCTTATGTATGATAACCTGCCAAAAATTTTATCTCACACATTATCTAGACAATCTTGTCTCCAGCTTCTAATGTATTATCTAATTTGTAATTATAGACCCTTTTTTTTTTTTCATATACTTTTTTGGCTTGTAAAACACCTAAATTTGTATACTCTCTAATCTTTTTGATAACTACTACGTCTTTCTTATTTTCCGAAATCATAGCTTTAATAATCTGTTGTTCTTCATCCGTCATAGACCGAATTTCTGGTTCTGTAAGAACTTCAATTAAGTTATCACTAAAATTAGATGAAACAAGAAAAAGTATTGCTAAAATTAAAAAAATATCATCATCGGTAAAAAAGTAATAAATAATAAAAAATAATGTAATACCATATAATACCCAGTTTAAATATTTATAGTTAAAAAAATTTAAAAACTTCACTTTATCTCTCTTTTCTATTTAAAATATCAAACAAACATTTTTTGTAGAAATCCTTTTTTCTGCTCTTTCAACAAATCTAACTTACGTTGATGAAGAACGATAGTGTCATCGGTTCTGTTGCGAAGTTTGAAAATCAAACGCGCCCTCTCTGAACTCCAAATATCTTAGGCTGTTATTCCCATTAATACCTTGATTTCAGTAGACACCGAAAAGCCGAAGAGCGTTCCATTTCTTCGGTTCTTTTTATATATTCCTCGAATGGTCTCCATGCCCTTAATCGTGGAAGAGGCTGTACGGAGACTTTGATAAAATTTATTTCGTCGTTTAATAGGTCGATGGTCTTGTTCTATTAAATTGTTAAGATACTTCACAGTTCGGTGCTCTGTCTTAGTATATAAACCCACACTCTGTAACTTTCTAAAGGCGGAGCCAAGAGAAGGTGCTTTATCGGTCACAATTGCTTTCGGCTCACCAAACTGTTTATGGAGTCGTTTTAAGAAAGCATAGGCTGCTTGCGTATCCCGTTTCTTTCGTAACCAGATATCTAAGGTTAAGCCGTCCGCATCAATTGCACGATAAAGATAATGCCAACGTCCCTTAATTTTGATATAGGTTTCGTCCATTTTCCATGAATAGAAGGATTGTCTATTTTTCTTCTTCCAAAGATAATAGAGGACTTTGCTGTACTCTTGTACCCAACGATAAATCGTAGTATGACAAACATTTATTCCACGATCATATAACAATTCCTGAACTTCACGATAGCTTAGATTGTAACGCAGGTAGTAACCAACAGCGACAATAATGACGTCTTTTTTGAATTGTTTGCCTTTAAAATGATTCATTACTCTGTCCTCTCTGTCTTTTTTCTCAATTTTTACACTAAAATAGATTTTTTGGAAAACTTTGCAACAGAACCGATAAAGAAATAGGGTTGGAAAATTATTATACAAAAACAGCATTGAAACATATCAAGGAAGAATTTGAAAGAATGAATCAACACACACCTTTTCAATATCCGATAGACTTCTTTTTCTTAGCTCAATACACTGGACATTATTGGGGAGAAGTAAAGACTGAAGACAATGGTTACGTGAATGCTTATATTGATAGAAATACTATAGTTTTTGATGGTCAAAGTTGGAAGATAAATCGCATAGATTCTGAAGGAGAGAACGTTGCTAAAATAGAAGTTACAAACGATAATATTCGTCCAACAAACAATTCGTATACATTTGACTCTTCTATCTTAGAGAGTCAAATAAAAAACAAAGAAAGTGATCCAATAGCTGAATCATTACAATTAAATGATCACAAGTACCAAAATATGTCTGTCATTTTCAGCAATCCTGCAATTAATTCGTTACTGTTATCTAATATGAGTGGAAAACCTGCTTTGGTTGTAACTTTAAATAAAGAAGATTCAATTTGGAAAATCAACACAGTAGAGTATGGATATTAATTTTGACAGGTGAATATTATGAATAAAGTAGCGTACGAACAGAAAGAAAAAGACGTTTTAAAACTACCATATTCCACAAGGTACCAGGCATTGAAGCAAGAGAAAATTCGGTTGAAAAAAATCGAGATTGCCGTTCCTGTAGTTATCAGGACAAAATAAAAAAAGACTACAACCAAATAAATGCTTCGTAGAAAGTATAAAATTTGCACGAGATGTCAAAGAAGCTATTTATTGCATTGGCCAATTTCAAAAAAGTGAATTTTTTCATGCTTGGATAGAATTTAAGGATCAGGACTATTGTTTTGATGGCACATTTCAAGCCTTCTATCCAAAAGAAAAATATTATGAATATCTAGGACTAAAAAAGCTTTATACGAAGTCTTCTGCAGAAATAACGGAATTGGCGAATAAGTATGAAATGCATGGATTGTATCCTGAAGACTGGCAAAAATTAAAAAGTCTACTTGTTAGTAGTTCGTCATGAAAGTTATAAAACCCGAACAACTTTTAAAAAGGAAGTTCGGGTTTTTTTATAGTGAATCAAGTAGCTTTGGTCTGTATTTATTGATATATGAAGACTCTAACGCATTTAAAATCTGATAAGTGGTTAGTTATCCGTTTAAACTGCTTGTAATAACAATTTGAATCTTTTTTTGTTCATTTAAACATTCCTTCTTTACAAACGAGAACATATGTTTGTATAATTGTAACGAATGGAGTGTTATTTATGATGGATTATTCAAAAGAGCCAGTAAATGATTACTTTTTGATCGATATGAAAAGCTTTTACGAAAGTGTCGAATGTATAGAAAGGAATTTAGATCCATTAACGACTGAATTAGTCGTCATGAGTCGAGCGGATAATACAGGATCAGGGTTGATTTTAGCTTCTTCACCAGCTGCAAAGAAAAAATATGGGATCTCTAATGTCAGTAGGCCAAGAGATCTACCTCAGCCATTTCCTAAAACGTTACATGTCGTCTCACCACGCATGAATCTCTATATTAAGCGAAACATGCAGGTAAACAATATATTTAGAAAATATGTAGCAGACGAAGATTTATTGATCTATTCGATCGATGAATCGATCTTAAAAGTGACCAGATCACTGAACCTTTTTACGACTGAAGGAACACGAAGTCAACGGAGAAAGAAGCTGGCTCAAATGATCCAGGAGAATATTAAAGAAGAGCTAGGATTGATTGCTACGGTAGGCGTCGGCGATAATCCCCTTTTGGCTAAACTAGCCTTAGACAATGAAGCAAAGCATAATGAAGGATTTGTTGCGGAATGGACGTACGAAAACGTTCCTGAAAAAGTATGGAATATTCCTGAAATGACGGATTTTTGGGGTATTGGCTCTCGAATGAAGAAAAGAATCAATCAGATGGGGATTATGAGCATTAGAGATCTTGCTAACTGGAATCCTTATACGATTATAGACTAGGTGTGATTGGCTTACAGCTGTACTTCCATGCTAATGGGATCGATCGAACAGATATAGCAATCCCACCAGAACCGACAAAAGAAAAGTCCTATGGTAATTCACAAGTGTTGCCACGTGATTATACTAGAAGAAATGAAATCGAGCTGGTTGTAAAAGAAATGGCGGAACAAGTAGCCATTCGTATCAGACAGCATAATTGTAAAACAGGATGTGTCCATTTAAACATTGGTACATCGATCTTAGAAACGAGACCAGGGTTCTCACACCAGATGAAAATCCCTATCACAGACAATACAAAGGAATTGCAGAATTATTGTCTTTTCTTGTTTGATAAGTATTATGAAGGACAAGAAGTCCGCCACGTCGGAATCACTTACAGCAAGCTATTTTATACTGATTCGCTTCAGCTGGATTTATTTAGTGATCCACAAAAGCAAATTGACGAAGAAAATTTAGATAAAATTATTGACAAGATTCGGCAAAAATATGGTTTTACGTCGATTGTACATGCTTCTTCAATGTTAGAAGGCGCTAGAAGCATTACTAGAAGCACACTTGTTGGTGGTCATGCGGGCGGAAATGGGGGAATTAAAAATGATTGATTACAATGATCGTGGTCGTTTAAAGTGGGCAGGGTTTTATTTATCTGATCATACTGAAGAGATCGATGCGGACAATGAGCAACGTACCAATCATAATTTGGCAAAAGAACAAATGACGACTGAAGATATTGTGAAAGTATTGAACGCTGCAGTCATAAAAAATAGATCAGTATGTATCCAAAAAGAAGAACGAAACGCTGAAGGATACTATCCATACGATATTGTTGGAAAGATCTTAGGTAGTGATGAGCTGGGAATCTACGTTGGAAAAGACAAAATTCACTACGACGAAATACGGCACATTGAATTTTACCAGGATAATAAGTGGAGTCGACTAGAATGAACATTATCCAGCAATATGAGCTAAAGTATATAACATGTATAGTTATATACAAATATTTAGCTTCGGTTGGTATAAACTTAATAAGTGACTTTTTGAGCCAAAAGTAAGGAATTACAAAAAGAGAAAGAAGAGAAGGAAGAATGAAAAAGGTATTATTTGCGGTTAGTTTAGTTGTTAATATAGCACTAGCAGGAGGATTATTTTATACCATTACAGAAATGAATAAGCTTGATGACCAACGGGAAAGCTTAGCAATCAGTAACGAACAATACAAAAGGAAGCTAGATGAAGCTAGCAGTACCAACGTGGACACTCAAGAAGCCGTAGAATCCTCTACAATTGTTTATAGCAATGAATCCAGTGAAACCCTAACAAATTCGGAAAGAAGCACAGCTCCAGCTACAGAAACTGTTTCTCAAAAAGCTACTATAACAATAGGAAGTAAAGTATTCACGTTTATAGTAAATGGCTTGACAATAGAACACGATTCTAGCAGAACAGGAAAAATGACCGAGCTTTCTCATGAGTTTCCAGTGATTGTTACTACTCCTAGTGCTACCCTTAACGGTATATTGGTGCAAGACAACAATGATAATAATTGCTATATAATGGTAGACGGTCAAACTCTATACAGAGGAACATACCAATAAATTTTGAGTCTTAATATGACTGATATTTATAAAAAATTCCTGATATTAGAACAAGAATACGCTGTCTTCAAATGTATAATATCACAATAGCACGATATAGCAATATTGTTATATCGTGTTTCATAATAATTAAGAGCTTTAAAATTAGTATTTATTAGATACTTAAAAGCTATTTTAGTATTGATAAATTGTTACCAGCAACAAAAAAGAAGTTACTTAGTGCTAACTTTTGAGCAACTGCTAGAGGAGGTAGGATATGGCTAATTATCCTGTAATTTTTATTGTATTTTCTAGAAATGTAATTATTCTCTTAAACATTCCAGCATATCCAAGTATATAGAAAATTTACGTTTTCTGTATAGTTGGATTTGAATTATAGCTATTTGTAATTTACTTCAATTATTTCGCTATAGCAGCTAATAACACTATAAAGACACATACAGCAACTCCTTAAATGGGTTTCGTATGTGTCTTTATAGTGTTGATCACTTCATATTTTAGTTGGTCAAAATCCTTATCATATGTAGCAATATATACCACTAAATTTACAGCATCTTTTTGATCAATAGCTAAAAGCTGTCCATTGATTTTCAAAAAGACAAAAGTAGCTAAGAAAGCAGTACGTTTATTTGCATTATGAAAAGGATGTTTCTTTATCAATTGTATAAGTAGGATAGCTGCTTTTTCATAAATCGAAGGATAAACCTCTTCACCAAAAGCTGAGGCTCGAAGTTGTCCTACACACATTTCTAAAGCATTCGCGTCCTTTACACCAATGGGTTCATTAGGAGAGTATTTTTTTATTTGGATCACATTCATTTTTATAACATCTTTGGCTTCTAGGTAATGAACACTCATTTATCGACAAGCTCTCTAAAAGTAGTATCATATTCAGTTAATGCTTGAGATATTGCTACATCGATCTCATCAGATAAGGTTTGTTTTTTTGTAATTGCTGCTCGAAGTTTTTCTTCATCTAAAAAAACCGTATCTCCAGGATTTAACCCATTTTCTTTAAGAAACTCCTTTGAAATAGTTAATACTACTGAATTCCCTACTTCTCTGAATTTTCTTTCTTTGATTGCCATAGTCTTCTCCCCTTTTTTGTTTGTATATACAGTATATACGCTTATTGATTTTAAATCAATCGTAGTCCCTCTCATGTCTAACTCTATAGAAAGATTGTTCTTTCTATAGAATTAAGAAAAACCAAAAAAATTTTTAGAATACAAACTGCTATCCCCTCGCCTATTTATATATACCATTTATTTTATATGATTATATAGAACCTTACATAATTTGTGTTTTCCAAAAAAAATATAGCATACCAATTGACAAACGTCCCTATAATTGGTATAGTCCAATCGTAGGGATACTCCTCTCTCCTACTTATTGAAAGGATGAATGACATGAAAAATACAGAAATATATCAAAAAATAGATACAATCATACTTCATATGCCCGATTATATAAAAGATTTTGTTCAAGATCGTGAAGATAAAGATCAATCACCTCGAACCACTTTAGAATATCTAAAAAATTATAAGCTCTTTTATGAATGGCTTCTGAGTGAGTCTATCGTTCCTGATACTTCAATCACCTCGATAAGACATTTAACTGCCTATGACCTAAACTTGTACAAATCTCATTTGAAACGTCGCGCAAAAGAAAATGTAAAAAAAGATACAACAAAAGCTAAGCTCGAAGATAATAATAACTTAGGCCTATCCACTTCTACTATCAATAGAAATATAACAGCATTGAAAGTTCTATTTAAATATCTTTCGAAAAGTTCCAATAATCCTCTAGGAAAACCATACTTAGACGATAATCCTATGGACCAGGTAGCAACTATCACAGATAAAACAACTTTAGCAGCTCGTGCAAATGCCATTGAGAAAAAATTATTTCTAGACGAAGATACACAAAATTATCTAGATTATATTGCCAATGAATATAAAAATACTTTGAGCAAACGAGCTCTGATCTATTACCATCGAGATGTAGAAAGAGACCTGGCGATCAATGCACTGATTTTAGGATCTGGATTGAGACTCTCCGAGGTTGTAAATATTAACTTAGATGATCTATCTTTGGATAAGAATAATGTGGTAGTAACTAGAAAAGGAAATAAGAGAGATGCGGTCAATATAGCAGCGTTCGCAATGGAATATTTAGCTAATTATCTAGCTATTCGGAAAGAAAGATATAAAGTGACAGAAAACGAAAAAGCATTATTTCTAGCAATTTACCAAGGAGAAGCCAAACGTATATCCGGTATTGCAATCGAACGGATGGTAGCAAAATATTCGAAAGGATTCAGAGTCCAAGTCAGTCCGCATAAACTGCGTCATACATTGGCTACTAGACTCTACCAACAGACGAATTCTTTGGTATTGACTGCCCAACAATTGGGACATTCAAGTACCAATACAACGACTTTATATACCCATATAGACAATGCGGCTACAATTGATGCATTGAATTCATTATAAAAAAAAGTCCAACTACAAATAGATTTCGTAGTTGGTTTTTTTTATCTCTAATCATGCAAAGATTAAATACCTAATTTAAATCCTTTTAAGGAAGCACCGATTTCATCTTCTGTAATTCCAATATATCTTTTAGTAATCGATTGAGAACTATGATTAAAAATAAACATTAAGGTAGCAATGTCTCTAGTTTTTTTGTAGTAGTGATACCCAAAAGTTTTTCTTAATGTATGTGTTCCTATATCATCTCTTCCTAATTTTTCCGCTATATCCGCATATATCTGATAGACACGATCCCTTGTTATATGTCGACCTTGTTGCCGACTTGGAAACAACCAATCATTTTCTTCTTTGCCTTCAGTATATAATAAAATCTCTTCTCTCAAATTATCTATGAAAATCGGTTTTCGCTTACCTGTTTTACGTTCAACAATAATAGGCTTACTTTTACCTCGTATATCTCCAACTTTTAATCCTATAATATCTGACATACGTAAACCATTATTGATTCCAAACAAAAATAAAAAACTATCTCTTTCCGGATTACTTGTTCTTCTTAGCCAAAACTGAAAATCTTGTATCTCTTCATTTGTCCTTAACGGTTGTACATTATAGCTCACTATTGTTTCCCTTCTTAAAAATATTCTGAGTTCATGATTATATATATACTTTACCATAATCATAAACTTATATACATACTCTGTTCAAAGTCAAGAAAATCAAGGGATTTAGTTTATGATTTTATATCATTTCAGTAACTCAGAATATTCCGACTTTTTTGTACAAAAAAATTAACCTTACTTATATGAAGATTCTAAGCTCTTATTTAAATTTTAGACGGGCAGTTTATCCGTAGAAGTTCTTAGAATAGCTAATTTACATAATTAAATTATATGGAATTTAAGTTTGAACAATATACTAAGAACTCCCCTTACTATAAAGTGAAATAAATTAGCATATGAATAACCGTGCTACCAAGCTTTTCATTAATAAAATATTTTTATTAATATTTTATAACTTTACGCAAGATCATAATTTTGTCTGTGTAGATATTTCATTATATCACTAAAGATAATAAGATTTAATGACCTCATTAATATTGTTTGCTAGGTCCAAACTCTTATTAAACTTTCTTTGCTATAAAACCCAAACATAGTAATAAAAGAATAACTTATTACCTTTAAATTATACTACCAACAAATGGTAGTATATTATTAATTTATATAATATGAAACCTAAAATATAGTAGTATGTTAATTTATACTAAATTAAATAAAGTACTACCTTTAATAGGTAGTACTTTATTATCAAGCCATTATTCCTTCTTCTACTAGTTCTTTTTGTCACATAATTTTGCAATCAATAAATGTTGCGCAATAAGTATAAGAATTCCATTTTCTAAATTTGAAAGGTGATCCATAATTTCATGTTCAAGTAGTTTATTAATTGTCCACTTGTCGCTTCATCTAAAAATTTTATAGGTTTTAGGAATGCTATTCGCTTATTTTAGGAAGATTTTAACTGTTTGCTGTAGATATATATCATACTAGTATCGTAATAAAAGTACTCTAAAACAAGAATTTTCAAATACGCAAAATTAAGTACGAAAGAGTTGAAACAAATTTGGAGAAAAATGAGCATAGAATGTCTAATGAGTTAAATAGACCTAAAAATTATCTAAAAGTGGAGCAAAATTAGGAATTACAAACAAAACACTAAATTAGTTTATATAATTTTCCGTAATATTTAATATATATGAAAAGGAAAACGTAGAAAATTACGTCTACGTTTTCCTATTTAGTTCTTATTTTTATTAAATTTTATATTTGCTCTTTTCACTTTTCGGAATAAATTAACTGTGACTCTTGATACCTTCTTTTATATATTGCTAATGTATTTTCTCCATTGCTATGAAAATAGAATCAACATATTTATAATATCTATCTAATCTATTTTCATTTAACCGCAGCATCTTATTAAATAACGTGTAAATAAGAATATAAAAGTTATTGAACTAATTAATAAAGATAGAATCATCGTAGTTGGATACGTAGATGAAACCTCAACTATAGTTCTTTTTCCCGTACTTTTAATAGACACTAAACCATTGTCATTTTCTATAGTGCTCTTTTTCCCATTTACTTTCACAACTGTTCCCCAATAATTGAATACAGGTAATGTGATATTTTGCTCATCGGCATCTTCTACTGTATAGACTATTTGGTTCTGTTGCGAAGTTTGAAAATCAAACGCGCCCTCTCTGAACTCCAAATATCTTAGGCTGTTATTCCCATTAATACCTTGATTTCAGTAGACACCGAAAAGCCGAAGAGCGTTCCATTTCTTCGGTTCTTTTTATATATTCCCCGAATGGTCTCCATGCCCTTAATCGTGGAAGAGGCTGTACGGAGACTTTGATAAAATTTATTTCGTCGTTTAATAGGTCGAGGGTCTTGTTCTATTAAATTGTTAAGATACTTCACAGTTCGGTGCTCTGTCTTAGTATATAAACCCACACTCTGTAACTTTCTAAAGGCGGAGCCAAGAGAAGGTGCTTTATCGGTCACAATTGCTTTCGGCTCACCAAACTGTTTATGGAGTCGTTTTAAGAGAGCATAGGCTGCTTGCGTATCCCGTTTCTTTCGTAACCAGATATCTAAGGTTAAGCCGTCCGCATCAATTGCACGATAAAGATAATGCCAACGTCCCTTAATTTTGATATAGGTTTCGTCCATTTTCCATGAATAGAAGGATTGTCTATTTTTCTTCTTCCAAAGATAATAGAGGACTTTGCTGTACTCTTGTACCCAACGATAAATCGTAGTATGACAAACATTTATTCCACGATCATATAACAATTCCTGAACTTCACGATAGCTTAGATTGTAACGCAGGTAGTAACCAACAGCGACAATAATGACGTCTTTTTTGAATTGTTTGCCTTTAAAATGATTCATTACTCTGTCCTCTCTGTCTTTTTTCTCAATTTTACACTAAAATAGATTTCTTGGAAAACTTTGCAACAGAACCGTTACGTCATTTTTGCTTTTGCCAACTCTTCAAACTCCTGTGGGGTTAGATAGTGAATCGAGCTATGGATTCGATTTCGGTTATAAAACCCTTCAATGTAGCTAAATAGTGCTCGATTTGCTTCTTCAAAATCTGAGTAGCTAGTCGTGTAGACTTCTTCCTTTTTCAATGAAGCATGGAAAGATTCGATTCCAGCATTATCATAAGGTATTCCCTTTCTACTATAAGAATGCCTTATTTTGTTGGTTTCAAGCCATTGTTCCACTTCTCTGGCTGTGTATTGGCTACCCAAGTCAGTGTGTAGAATCATTCCTTCTGGAATGTCATAATTCATTTTTGCTTTGTTCAGCGTTTGAATGACACAATCCACAGTCATTCGTTTTGAAAATGTATAGCTAATAATCTTTTTCGTGTGTAAATCCATGATTGAAGATAAGTAACACCAACCATTTTTCTTAGTAGGAATGTAAGTAATGTCAGCTGCCCATTTCTCACAGATAGTCTTAGTAGAAAAGTCCTGATTTAAGAGGTTCTCTTTTGAAATAATCGGTCTATTAGATCTTTGAGGTCTATATTTTTTAACTACAATCGACCTTAAATTTAATTGTTTCATTAGCTTTTGGACATGTTTAAGAGACACTGAAATACCTTTTAAAATTTTCTTTATATCGGGTCATAAAAATTCATCCTCTCGTAGATAAGTTTAATTTATTCTTGTCTCTACGAAAAGCTGTCTAAGATTTGATACTAACACCAACATGAGTCCGTACTTAAACACTGTACAGCAGATGGTCTCTTATGTTTAATTACACGACTAAATAACTCTTATTCATAATTCTTGTTCAAATACTCTTGAATGCTATTACGTATTTCATCATGCTTTATAGGGTTATAGGAGGTTTCTTTATTGCGCCAGTTGGAACTATCATATAGCCACACAGGCATTTTTTGTCGTTCTTTACTTTCCCAATCATAACGTGGAAAAACATGGGCATGCAAAAAATTATCAGTATTTCCTAAAATGTCATAATTAACTCTAGTAGGTGTGCAACTATGAATAATAGCATCTCCTAGAATACTCATGTCGGAAAGAAACTGTTCGCGTTCCTCTAAAGACAAAACATTCAAAGAGTTAACTTCTTTTTTGGGTAATAGCACACAGTAGCCAGGTAAAAATTGAACATCTCCAAAAACAGCATAGCCACCTTTTAATTCTTTTATCAGCATTGGATTAGTCCCATTTATTGCAGATAAAATTCGATTTTCGTACCATTCCATGTAAATCACTCCTTTTTGACTTGGATAATTTTTAGTATAGCAAATTATCTAATCACTCAGCTTATTACCTGATGTTTTTATAATTTTTCTTTTATTACGCGTCAAAGTGCTCTTACTGATTCCGGTCATTTTCTCTACCTCTTTATAGGAATGGTCCTCCAATAGGTTCATAGCCAAATTGATTTGTTGCTGGCTGAATTTTTTCGGTCGCCCTTCCCGGAAGTCGGGTTTCTGTTTGGCCAATTCTTTTCCCTCTTGTGTACGCTCCACAATCAGATCCCGTTCAAAATCCGCAAAAGCACTGAAAATTGTGAAGATCAATCTTCCCGTGGACGTATTTTCAATAATCCCCAGATTCAACACATTGATCCGCACGCCCTTCTCAAATAAGAGTTTGATCGTGTTCAATGCGTGTTGCGTGCTGCGAGCGATGCGGTCCAACTTCGTCACAACCAAAGTATCCCCTGTCTCAATTTCCTGAAGGAGTTTTTGGAATTCGGGGCGATCACTTTTTGTTCCCGTAATTTTCTCGAAGTAAACCCGATCGCAGCGTTCCTCCTCGAGTTGACGCAGCTGCCCTTCCAGATCTTGCTGGCGGGTACTCACCTGTGCATAGCCATATTTCATGTTCTCTGCTCCTTTTTTCATTTCTGATTTCAGGGTACGGTGAATAATTCGGCAAAAATTATAATTCAAGTATGATATAATTTCTTCAATTCTTAAGGCTAATTGTATAGACGTAGTTTTGAATCTTCTTTGCGCAGAAGCATAGATACCGATTCACAAATTAATTTTTAGGAGATGATAAAATGGAATATAACTGCTACGGGCAACCTATCGGACCAAGTTTAAAAGAAAGTTGTTTTAGAGAACTTAATGCAACAATAATAGAAGGAAACACTTGCGATTTAATCCATGCATCAGAGAGCCATGCACACGTATTCTATACCGATATTTTCAAAAAAGGACTTACTCCGCCAGATTGGACTTATCTGCCCTTCCCATCCTTTCCATCAGAAGAAGCGTTTGCTGATATCTTCAACAAGACTTTTTTGTCCGACGACCCTTACTTTTTTGGAATTTGGAATAAAGAGCATTCAAAAGTGCTAGGCACGCTTGCGCTAATGCGTAACGATCGACAAAATGGCGTTATCGAAGTAGGTTATGTAATATACAGCCAGCAATTGAAAAAAAGCATTCAAGCTACCGAAGCACAGTATTTGTTGGCAAAGTATGTTTTTGAGACTTTAGGGTACAGAAGATACGAGTGGAAATGCGATAGTCTAAATGAGCCTTCTAAATTAGCTGCAAAGAGGTTAGGATTTGAATATGAAGGCACATTCCGGCAGGCAATTATATACAAAAATAGAAATCGCGATACATCGTGGTTCTCAATGCTTGATTGTGAATGGGAACGGAACAAAAAAAGGCTTGAAAAATGGTTATCGCCGGATAATTTTGACCAAGACGGAAAACAGCTGCTTTCTTTAAACAACCTAAAATAATTGGTAATTACCTTTGTCAGTTTTGGGTACACCCAAATTAGACATAATTAAAGAAAAAACGTAGGCTTCTATTTTCGATACATGATTTTATGTAATTTCATGTGTTACAACTTAATAGGAATTTAAATTTTATTATTAGATTTTTTAATCATTTACACGAAAATTAATTTTATAAAGAGCATACTCTATACTCTTATTTTTTTCAAGAACTCAAAAAAGCGGAAAATCCCAGATTTAAAAATCTGAGTTTCCGCTTTTGTCATTTCAAGGATGGACTATTGTCTCAGCCTCTTCTAATTTATTCTTAAGATATTTTTACTTTCTCTGCAGGTGCTGATACATCTTTTTGTTCTTTTCGACCTTTCAACTTATACTTCATTAATCTCATGCCATTGAAAATTACCACCAAGATACTACCTTCATGAACCAACATTCCGATAGACATATTCATCCATTCGCTGAAGAAGACGCTGGTCAACAAGACCAACACTACTCCAATTGAAATCACGATATTTTGTTTCATATTATTTGCGGTGGCTTTTACTAATCCTAATGCGTGAGGCAAGTTGCTGAAGTTCGAGTTCATTAAAACGACATCGGATGTTTCAATCGCTACGTCCGTTCCGCTTCCCATTGCGATGCCAATGTCTGCTAAAGCTAAGGACGGACTGTCGTTAACGCCATCTCCAACAAAGGCTACAATTTGACCACGTTTTTGAAGTTTTCCGATATAAGCCGATTTGTCTTCCGGCAACATGTGGCCGTGAGCTTCGGTCAAACCAAGTTCGCCGGCGACCACATCAACGGTTCCTTGGTTATCTCCTGAAAGAACGACTAGATTTTTCACGCCCAAGTCTTTTAATTCCTGCAAATTAGCTTTCACACCCGGACGGACTTGATCGCGAATGCCCATCAGTACTTTTAATTCACCGTCGACCGCTGTCAAAACGAGAGAGTTCCCTTGTTGTTCAAACCGTTTGACATCTTTTTGCACTTTTTTGCTGAGAGTGACATTTTCTTTTTCCATCAAGGCCACATTCCCAACAGCCACTCTATGTCCAGCTACACTTGAAACGATTCCGCCGCCTTTCACGACTTCAGTTCCTTCAACAGGATAAAAGTTTGTTTCTCCAATTTGATTTAAGACCGCTTTTGCTAATGGATGATCTGATTCCCGTTCCACACTGGCCAGATAGCCAAGCGTTTCAGCAGGATCTTTTTCATACAGTTCAGTCGCTGCAACGGTTGGGTTTCCGACAGTTAAAGTACCTGTCTTATCAAATACAATTGTATCCACATTGCTGAAGTCTTGAATGACTTCACTCCCTTTTAAAAGAACACCGTTACGAGCACCATTCCCAATACCGGCAACGTTTGAGACAGGCACTCCGATAACTAATGCGCCTGGGCAACCTAGAACCAAGATGGTGATTGCTAACTCAATATTTTGGCTGAACGCCCATACAACAATTGCCAGAACCAAGACAGCTGGTGTGTAGTATTTAGAAAAGCGATCAATGAACCGTTCCGCTTCGGATTTAGAATCTTGTGCTTCTTCCACGAGTTCAATAATTTTTCCAAATGTGGTGTCCTCACCAACTCGGTCAGCTCTGATTTGAATCGTTCCGTTTTCTAAAATGGTTCCTGCAAAAACTTCTGCATCAGCTAGCTTGTTGACTGGAACAGCTTCACCTGTAATGCTAGCTTCATTGATATGCCCTTCACCCGTAAGGACTATGCCATCTACTGGAACTTTCGCACCCGTTTTAACGAGCAAGATATCCCCTTCATCTATATCATCCACTTCTACTTCTTCAAATTCGCCATTATCCATTTGTTTCAAGGCGCTTTCGGGTGCCATTTCAGTCAATTCTTTGATAGCAGATCGCGTTTGGTTCAATGTTCGTTGTTCCAAGTAGTGTCCGAATAAGAATAAGAACGTGACAATAGCCGATTCTTCATAGTTTTGAATAAAAAGCGCACCAATCGCTGCAATACTGACTAAGACATCAATACTGATGACTTTGACTTTCATTGCTTGAAACGCTTGAATGGCAATTGGCGTAATCCCAAAGACAGAGGCGATGATCAAAGACCACTCTGAAAGTCCTACGTTTTCTAAAACAAAGTGACTGAAGAAACCGAGTACGATTAACAATCCACTGATGACGGTGATAACATTTTTCTTGCTTAATATATATTGTTGCATGCTTTTTCCCTCCAAATTTAATTTCTCTTTTATTGATAAACACAGTATAAGATAATTGCCTAAGTAATTAATTGACTGACATCAAGTTTAGAAAGTTCTCTTTTATCGTTTCTAAGCACCTCGAATCGGATTGCAACAAAAAAAGCAATCCTGGAAAAATAGCTTTTCTTCCAGAATTGCCTAGTTCATTTAATCTGTTAAGCGGCCTTGACTTTTGCTTTAAGGACCGGATAGCCTACGTTTTCGATAGCTTTTTGAATCTCTTCAATCGAAGTGACAGCTGAATCAAAATTGGCTTTGACTTTGCTGGAGTTGAATAATACTTTAATGCTGTCTTTATCAACACCGTTAACTGATTTTACGGCACCTTCAATTTTTTGCATACAACTTGGACAAGACAACGTTTCTAATTGCAATATAGCTTTTTCCATAATTCCTATCTCCTTTATGTGTTTTTATTTTATCGGCAGCAGATTAATGAACACTGCCTTTTCCTCTTTACAACTGTAGTATAGCTCCCTTTTAGCAAACGAAAATTGACGCATATCAAGTTTTGCACTTCTTTTTATCTTTTTGCTCAATTCACCATCTTAATAGTCTTTTTCTGCCCCTTATTGCCATCAGAATAATAAGAAATTGGTGGATAATCTTGTCTGCGTATAAACCATACTACAATCGCGCCAATAAACAGGGCCAGAGACAAGGCTTGCGAAACGCGGATCCACTCGCCAATCCATAAACTGTCCGTTCGCATACCTTCAATGAAGAACCGACCCACTGAGTACCACAAAACGTAACTCAAAGCGACTTCTCCTTGACGCAAAAGCTGTTTTCGGTTCCGTATAGTGACGATGAGGACAAAGCCCAACAAACTCCACAATGACTCGTATAAAAAAGTCGGATGGTAGTAGGTAGGTACCATTGATATTCATTTGTTCAATGATAAATTCAGGTAAATAAAGATTTTCCAAGAATTGACGAGTAACCGGTCCACCATGAGCTTCCTGATTCATAAAATTGCCCCAACGACCAATGGACTGGGCTAACAATACATTGGGCGCTAAAATATCAAGAACGAGTGCCAAAGAAGTACCTTTTTTCTTTGCATACCAATATAGCGTACCCCCTCCTGCAATCAATCCCCCATAAATCGCAATGCCGCCATTCCAAATCGCAAGGATTTGTCCTGGATTTTGCAGATAATAACCAAGTTCAAATAACACATAATAAAGCCGAGCGCCGAGGAGTCCAATCGGAATTGCCCATAAGGCCATATCGATAATGGTATCCTCTTCCAGTCCTTTTTTCTTTGCTTCCTTGGTGCTCAACTGGAGAGCCGCTAATATGCCCACTGCAATAATGACTCCATACCAATGAATCACAACAGAACCAATCTCCACCACATGGGGATTCAAAACGCCTAATACGAATCCCATTCTATTTGCTCCATTACTTCAATTTTTCGCGTCATTCTAGTCATAGTGATGCTGAACAAGATTCCGGCTAAGCTCCATGGAAACCAAACAGTGAATACACTTTTATCTCCCTGGTCACTCGCTTCGTAATACGCCACTTTTCCGTGTCCGATTACGCCGGCTCCTTTTACAACTTCCTCTTCTTTTTCCATAGCTAACCTATCTGCCTCAACAACGTTAGACGTTTTTGCTTCGCCGCCAATCGTGTTCTTGGTGAAAGGGACGACAAAGAATGCACCCGCTGCTGACAACGTGATGGCAACTATCACCCAAAAACAATGCACATTCACCCCTACTTATTTTTACGTTTTGTTCGACAACCCTATCTTAAAGAAAAATAAAACAAAAAAACTTGAGGGTTATCATGTTTGTGCTTTTATTTTTCCAATGAATGAAGGTCGTTCTGTCTTAAAAAAGCCAAAAACGGACAGATGGAAGCAAAAGCACTGAGTTCTGTCCCGTTGTTAATGAAGAGCGACAGAACACCAACGTGTAGAAAAAAGTGTGTCCGATTATTCGCTGTAAAGCAATAAATCATCTAAATCCTGAATCTTGATCCTTTTCCCAGACAGCTGTTGAATCAATCCCTCGTCCTCCAATTCTCCAAATTTGCGACTGATGGTCTCAGGTGTCGTTCCTAAATAGGAAGCAATGTCCTTTTTTGCCATCGGCAGGGTGATGGTGGGAGAGTTGCCCATTTCAGGTTCCACATTTTCTGCCAAAAACAAAACTAAACGGGTAATGACACTCTCCACGGCTACTTGTGTCGTTTGACGTTCTGAACTTTCTAACCGTTTAGACATTTCCGCCAATAGTTTTAAAGAAATAGCTGGGTATTGTTCCAGAAAATCTTGGACATCTTTTTGCTGAATCATACAGACAACGGTATCTCGGGTTGCTTCGGCATATTCCTCGTGTACTGCATCCGGGTTGAACAAGGTCCATTCTCCGGTGAAATCACCAGGGTTCAAGATCCGCACTAGCTGCTCTTTGCCAGAGTCTGCCAATCGATAAATACGGATTTTCCCACGATTGATAATATATAAAGTATCCTCTTTTTCTTGTGAACGAAACAGAAACTCTCCTTTTTGATACTGTTTCGTGTGGGCTTTTTCAGCAATGTAATTCATCGCGCTATCCTCTAAGTGATTGAATATTGGAACCAAGCGGATACAGGCTGCGTGGTCGCCAATTTCATGATGGGTATGTTTAGTCAATTCATTCTCCCCCTTTATTTATTTTGTTTATATTCGCTGCTTTTATTATACAAGTCTCTTACTACAAAAAAATTGATGCACATCAAGAAAATGGAAAAAGGACTGGAAAGAATTCCAATCCCTAAATCAGCTTCTACTTTTACCTTAATCTTCATCCTCATCAAGAGCGTCATCATCTTCTAATGCTTCTTTACCAATGAACGCTTGCAGCATCCAAATGTTCTTGTCTAAGTCATTTTTAAAAGCAATCAATGTATCTTCTAAAGCATCGTCACCCTCGTCTTGAGCTAAACGAATCGCGCGAATAGTTAGGTCACGAGTGCTTCTGAAGTCCTCGATAATATTTTCAACCATGTCTTCTGCTTTAGCGTATTTATTAACTGCATCTTCCGAAAGCATCGAATATTTTTCAAATTCAACCGTTGTCGAAGCAGGTTTATGCCCAGAAGTAATTAGACGCTCCGCAAGTTTGTCGAACCATTTTTCATTTTCGTTATACAACTCTTCAAATTTTTCATGCAACGTAAAGAAATTGGCTCCTTTTACATACCAGTGATATTGGTGCAGTTTCACATGTAATGTATGCATGTTGCCTAAAAGATGATCCGCAATGGCCGCTGCATTAATTTTCGTATGATGAACATGTTCCTTGTGTTCTTGTTCTTCTTGCAATCTTTCTTGGGGTGTTCTTTCTTGAGTAGCTTTATTTTCAGTCATGATTTATTCCTCCTATAATTTTGGTTTGTTTAAAATAGCTTTCTTTGATTCCTCCTTTTTCTTTACTGAATTTAGTATAGGATAGATTTCAGTTAAAAAAATTGACGCTCATCAAGAAAAGTATTTCTTAATAGACGCCAGGCTTCTCTATTAAATTCAACTGAAATAATCAAAGGAATGAAGTCGTTCCCTCCAAACAAAAATTTCATTAAAGTAGGGCCTAAAAAAAAATAGCAACTATACTTTGTCAAGAGACCTGACTGCTATTTTTTTGCTTGTTATTCTTCAATTACCAAATGTCTTACCTTGCAGTATATTTAATACTCTTTCTCACTAGTGTTGCATGCAACACTAGTGAGAAAGAGCATTAATAAGATTAACCTAGAAGAATAACTTTACTTTATTTATGTCACACCATAAATAAAAATTGAAAAGAATTTTTTTATTTATTTTTAGTAGATCGATTAATAGGAGTTTTAGCTTGGGAGCGTCAATAATTTTGTGTAAATGGTTCTTCCCTACTGTAGATTGTTTCTAATTCTCCATCGGTTGACTCAGCATTTGTTCGAGCTCGCCTTCGGCCTGTTGGAAACCTTTATGACTGCGACCTAGGAATTTTTGGTTGTAAGTATCAAAAGACGAGACTAAGAAACGTTCCATCGACTCTTCATTTTGGAACTGTTCCTTGCAGTGGCTGTATTTCTTGATTTGTTTATTGAAAGATTCGATTAAATTAGTTGAGTAAATGCTTCGGCGGATACCAGGCGGAAACTCATAAAAAGTCAATAAATCTTGATTTTTTATCAGTGACTGCGTCACTTTAGGATAAGTTTTCTGCCACTTCTCAATCATACTCCCTAAAAAGGTATTTGCCTCTTCCTTTGAGCTAGCTTGATAAACAGCCTTAAAATCATCACAGATTTCTTTTCGATCTTTGACACATACTTTGTGAACAATATTACGGGAAACGTGCACACAGCAATGTTGAAAACGGGCTTTGGGGTAGAACCGACTAATCGCTCCTACCATCCCCTTTAAGCCATCCGTGATGAACAGGAGGACATTTTTCAAACCGCGCTCTTGAAGGTCCAATAAAATTTCCTCCCAAATCGTGATGGATTCAGTCGGTGCAATCGCATAGCTCAATACTTCCTTTGATCCGTCTGGGCGAATGCCAACTGCGATATGAATAGCTTCCTTGGCGACGGTTTTCCGCTTTAACGGAATATACGTTGCGTCCATATAAATAGCAGCATAACGGTCATGAAGCTCCCGCCCTTTAAACGCCGTTACCTCTTCTGTAAATGATTTTGTTATATTGGACATGGTTTGGGGCGTGTAGTGATGCCCATACATTTTCTCAATCAAGTCTGCGATTTCCGACATGGTAATACCTTTTCGGAAGAGGTGAATGACGGTCTCCTCTAACGTGTCATTCGTCCGTCTATAAGCAGGAACAGTCTGTTGCTTGAACTCACCATTGCGGTCGCGCGGAATCTGGAGATGAAGTTCCCCGTACTCGGTCTTGACTGTACGGTCATAGGAGCCGTTACGAGAATTACCCGTGTTAAAACCAATGCGATCGTAGTTTTCGTAATCGAGGAAAGCCGTTAACTCCGTTTTGAGAAGCGTATTGACAGCTTTTTCCAAATGGACACGGAATAATTCATTCAAATCGCCTTTGTTCGCTAGAGTCTTTAGAATTTCTGTAGTAAAATCGTTCATATGGAAGTCCTCTTTTCTGTGAATGTGTTGTGGTAACTCTATTCTACACAAGGGACTTCCTTTTTTCTATTTACACAAAATATTTTGTTATCATTGTTGAATCATCATTTATAAGTGAACGTAAAAGATAATAGATACCCAAAAACAGAAAGAAAAATAACGGTAATACACGGAGTAAAACAAACGGAGTTTCAAAAATGAACGCTTTCCAAAACCACATACCCTCCATTTCCCATAAACCTTGGGTAAAATACCATGATTTAAAGTTCAATATCTTATCCAAATTCCAAGAATTACTACTAAAAAAAATAAAGAAATACAATAAAAATAGAGTTCCATAAGTATAACCATATTTTACATATCTTTTCTTTACACTTTCTTGAGAATCAGTGTCAGAAAATATGTCACTTGTTACATCAGGATATTCTTGCTGAAAATACTGAGCGCCACCAGAACGACTTCCCTTTATTAGTTTCCAACCACTATCAGAAAACAATGTTACATAATCTTCATATTTTATTTTTCCCATACTTTTTTCTCTAAAATCAAGGCGCACATAAGGAATAAACGTTTCTTTACTAGCCAATTTTTCAAAAGTATATATAGGCACCACTGAACTAACCTATAACCTTCTTCTTGTATAGAATTAATCCATTCTTCTTCTTTTTTTAAGGATAAGAAAATTCTAAATTTTTTCATGTTATCTCCTCCTAATATCCAAAATCAGAAGATAGCTTAATCAAACTTCCTAGACGTTCTATTTCTAGTCTTAAAACTTCTTCTCCCAGATCAGTAATTTTGTAAACTCTTCTTCTTTTTTCCCTACTTGGAATTTCTTCTATCCAATTAAGTTTAAGTAAATTTTCAATCGCTCCGTACATAGTTCCAGCAGCTACCTTAACTGATCCTTCGCTTAACTTATCAATTTCTTGAATAATAGCATATCCATGAGCAGGTGTAGTTAAAACTAGCAGAATATAAAAAGTTGTTTCAGTTAAAGGTAAATATGGATTTCTAATCATATAAAGACACTCCTCTTAATATACAGTTCCATTATATAAAGCTTAACTATATACATAGTATATGAATTGACAGACATCGGTACGCCAATCGTCAAACAGCATAATGGTATCAATGAGATCACCTTATATTATGACTTGCCGCTCTTCTTTTATTTCATCATCGGGTTGACCTTCATTGGTTGGCTGATTTTATTCATCATGTTTATTAGAAGTCGGATACATTCATAAAAAAATGAGGTCGAGACAAAAATCGTTTATGAGAAATTAGAGAAAAAACGAACAATACATTTTTTGTATTGCTCGTTTTTTTTAAATTTCCGAAAAACCTGCCTTTCGGACGTCGTTTATTTGAGAGAGGTTAGGACAGAAGTGTTTAACTCTGAGAAATAAGAAGAAATGAACGAAAATTGCTTTTCAAATTTTTGTTCATTTCGGCTTATTTAAGAGGGAGTTGCTTCTGCTCCCGTCGTTTATTCGAGAGTCTGTAGCAAACCTGGTTTTTAGATTTGTCCCATATTCTTATTGTGACAATATTCCTTCGTTTCTCTTCACTCCAACGTGACTGCTACCCCATAATGATCACTGACAATCGGGCCATTTTCCCCGTCAAAAATACGTTGATAACTTGTAACAAAGCAATCTTGTGGTACATAAATATAGTCGATACGTAGCCCCTCTTTATTGTTTTCCCAGCCATCGATTCTCTTTTCGATCGTTGCTTCAGCTTGTTTTTTTTGCGCGATTGGATAAGCATCACGAATAGGCAACTGACTTTTTGCCACTAAATCGTACCCGCTGCCTTCAGCAGGATTGTTGAAATCCCCTAATAGATACAGTGGTGTTGTAAGAGGCGCTAAACTTGCTTCTAATTCTTTCCACTCAAATGCAAATCCGCTTTTTTCATCTGCCCACCGAGAAAAATGACAGCTTGCTACAGTAATACATTGTGTTTTGACAGAGGTTTGACCTACTAATATTTTTCGAGTATGGTAATCCTCTTTTTCTTTTGTTTCGGAGACTAGGTGCGTTTGACTAGTTAGTGGTTGTTTGGAAAGAAGCGCATTGCCTTCCTCATAGATAGCATAGCCGATATGACTCATTTCCCAACTCCAATAGTAAGTTTCACCTTGTTCTGCTAAGAGCTGGATCAAGCAATAGGCAAAGTTATCCGAGCGGACAGGCGTTTGTTCCTGCACCTGACTAAAATTCTTCAGCTGCTCACTGGTTAGTCGTTTTGCGTCCATCGTTTGATTGACTTCTTGCAATGCGATCACATCATATTGTTCATGACAGATTTTTTGAGCGATCTGTTTTAATTTTTCTTGTGGTTCCTCTTCTAACCAGCTATGCGTATTCAACGTCATTATTTTCATATAATTCTCCTTCTTAATGGGATGGGTCGAAACATTGCTCCCACCTTCTGGATCCATATAGGTAAAGACCCCAAAGTAGTTTATTCAAAAAATAAGCCAATAATCCCTGAAATAGGAAAAGCAATTTCGGGATTATCGGCTTACTTCTAGGAGTTACACACATCGAACACATTCTTTCGATATGAAATACACACATGAACTTCTGTGATTCTTTACAAGTTTATTTTCCCGATCACTGTTCCTCGTTCAGTGTCTCCTAATTTATTGATGGTCAGCCCATTGACTTTGTCATCTGTAAAGACTACTATGATCGTCGTTTCTTTCCCTTCGTTCTTGATTGCATCTAGATTCATCTGAGCAATCGTTGTTCCTGCTACTACTTCTTGGCCTTCAGAAACTAAGATCTCAAACGCTGGCTGGCTCATATGAACAGTATCCAGTCCCATATGGATCAAAACTTCTGCTCCTTCTGCTGTTTGCATGCCAATTGCATGCTTGGTTGGGAAGACACTCACGATTTTACCAGAAAGTGGTGCCGTCACTTCTCCAGTGGCAGGAATGACAGCAAAGCCATCACCCATCATCTTTTGTGAAAAGACTGGATCATTCACATCTGTTAAAGCAATTACCTCACCAGTTGCTACAGTGAATAATTCTTTTTCGATACCTAAAACATGTTTCTCTTCATTCTTCTCATTTTTATTTGTTGCCTCAACTGTTGGCTCTGGAATATCAGCGCCTGATTGTAGTAAATCTTCAATATCCGATTTCAACACATCCGCTTTTGGTCCATACACGGCTTGCACACCTTTGTCCTTAACGATCAAGCCCATCGCTCCAGCACGTTTCCATTCTTCTTCTGAACCGACTTTCCCAGGATCCTCGACGCTGACACGTAAACGAGTCATACAAGCATCTACATCCTTGATGTTTTCTTTTCCACCTAACAAATGGATGATCTTAATGATTTGTTGATCTGCATTAGTTGCAGAACCTGACGGCGTTTCTTCACTGTCGTTATCATAGTTCCCATTACGTCCTGGTGTAGCATAATTGAATTTTTTGATCAAAAAGTTTGCCACAAAATACGTCAATACTCCAAATAATATGACACAGATAACAAAATTGAGCAAGTCGATACCTAATCCTGCTTTGATCGCTAATGGTGTACGTGTCAATAGTTCAATGTTCCCAAATGAATGGACACGTAAAGGTAGAATATCTGCCATTGCAAAAGCTGCCCCTTGGATCACAGAATAAACAATGTAAAGAGGTACAGCTGCAAACATGAACATGAACTCTAATGGTTCGGTTACGCCTGTTAAGAAAACTGCAAGTGCTGCTGAAAAATACATTGATTTATATTTAGACTTTTTGTCTGGATCAACATTACGGTACATCGCTAGTGCTAATCCCATCAAGATACCGGAAGAACCAATCATTTGTCCCACTTTAAAACGAGCAGGTGTCCAGTTCGTCAATACGAATTCATATTGCGACATGTCGCCGGCGCCTTTCAAGTTGACCAAATCAGTCGCCCACGCTAACCATAAAGGATCTTGTCCAAATACTTGTGTTCCCGCTTGCGCACCAGATAATATCTCATAGGTACCACCCAGCTGCGTATAATTGATTGGGATCGTCAACATGTGATGTAAGCCAAATGGTAACAATAGACGTTCCAATGTACCATATAGGAATGGTGCTAAAATCGGAGCGCTTTCTTTTGACTCTGCAATCCACAATCCAAAGTTATTGATCCCTGCTTGGACATTCGGCCATACAATAGCAAGAATCAATGCAACAATCGTTGACCACAAAATAACTACAAAAGGAACAAATCTTTTTCCATTAAAGAACGATAATGCGTCAGGTAATTTACGATAATTGTAATATTTATTATAGGCCATCGCCCCAACGAACCCTGCAATAATCCCAACAAATACCCCCATATTTAGTGCTGGTGCTTCTAATACACTGGTAAAGAACCCTTTAACCATGATTTTCGTGCCAAACAAGGTATGCGTAAATGCGTCTTCATTTGCCAACATCTCATTAGTCACACCAAAAATTGCTCCTGTGATCCGATTGATCAATATAAATGAGATCCCCGCAGCGAATGCTCCCCCTGCTCGTTCTTTTGCCCAACTACCACCTATCGCTAGTGCAAATAAAAGATGTAAATTTCCGATAATTGCCCAACCAATATTTTCGATCACGCCACCCGTTGTAACTAAAGGTGCAAGATCAGGATTGATCAACGGAATCGATTTACCGATACTGATCATCAAACCTGCCGCTGGCATAACTGCCACAACGACCATTAAAGCCTTTCCAAATTTTTGCCAAAACTCAAAGCTAAATATTTTTTTCATTTCCTCGTCTCCTTTATGCAATCGGTTTCGTTGTTAGTTATTATAGTGTGTATTTCTTTTTTTGTAAATGCTTTATTTCGTATTTTTATGCTTTTTCTGTAAGTACCCAATCGTTCTTTATACATTATTTCTGTTCATATTATAGTAGTAAATATTGATACAATCGCTTTTGTTTTGTTTTTTCATCCACTTCAAAATTTAATTTCACTTTTCTAGTTGACTTACGCAATCGGTTGCGTTTATTATGGACGTATAAACGACAACGTCTAGGAGGAGAACAATGAAACAAATTAAACGGTTATTTCAGATCGACCCTTGGAAAATCAGCACGAATAAATTAGATAAAGAAAATTTACGCTTGCAAGAATCATTGACCAGTATCGGTAACGGATATATGGGTATGCGCGGAAATTTTGAAGAAGCATATTCTGGTGATCATCACCAAGGAACCTATTTAGCAGGTGTTTGGTACCCTGACAAAACACGTGTTGGCTGGTGGAAAAACGGCTATCCTGAATATTTTGGAAAAGTAATCAATGCAGTCGATTTTATCGCTATGGATCTTTTTATCGATGATCAGCTGATTGATCTAGCTACACTTACTACTGAAGATTTTTATTGGGAATTAAACATGAAAAACGGTGTTTTGACACGTAGTTATACAGTCACTACCCCATCAAACAAAGTTCGTCTTTCATTCGAGCGCTTTTTAAGTATTGTCAAAAATGAAGCCGCTTATATTCGCTTAACCATTGAAATGTTGGAAGGAAATGGAACTGTAAAAGTTATTTCTAAGCTAGATGGCAATGTCCAAAACGAAGACAGCAATTACGATGAACACTTTTGGAATGACATCGATCATGGCGTCAAGGAAGAAATAGCGTACTTAACGACTAAAACGATCCCGAATAATTTTGAGATCGAACAATTTACAGTGACCGCTGGGATGCGCCACTACGTTGATGGAAAATTATATACGCCAAGCTACCAAGAGGGCACCTTAGCAATCGAAGGTTCATTCACCTTTGACTTAAATGAAAATGAAACACTTCTTATCGACAAAGAAGTATTGATTTTCACAAGCCGAGATATCCCTGAAGCGCAACAAGCGACACATCTCTTTAAAGAATTCAACGAATTGAACGTTCACTATCCCCAAGCAAAAGAGGAGCAAACAGCCGCTTGGTCTAAACGATGGGAATTGGCAGATGTAGTCATTGAAGGAGACGATGAAGCACAACAAGGAATCCGTTTCAACCTCTTCCAGCTATTTTCTACTTATTATGGCGAAGATGAACGTTTGAATATTGGACCAAAAGGCTTCACTGGCGAAAAATATGGTGGTGCAACTTACTGGGATACTGAAGCCTATGCAGTGCCTCTGTACCTCGCTTTAGCGAAACCTGAAGTCACTAAGAATCTCTTGAAGTACCGCCATAACCAATTGCCACAAGCAATCCATAATGCACAACAGCAAGGGCTAAAGGGCGCGTTATATCCAATGGTCACTTTCACAGGTGTCGAATGCCACAATGAATGGGAAATCACTTTCGAGGAGATCCACCGAAATGGTGCAATCGCCTATGCAATCTACAATTACACGAATTACACCGGTGATACGGAATATTTGAAAAATGAAGGTCTGGAAGTTTTAGCAGAAATCGCCCGCTTCTGGGCAGACCGTGTCCATTTTTCAAAACGAGCAAATAAATACATGATCCACGGAGTGACTGGACCAAATGAATATGAAAACAACATCAATAACAATTGGTATACAAATACGATCGCAGCTTGGGTCTTGCGTTACACGCGAGAAAATTATTTGAAGTTCAAAGAAGAGAGCACTGCTAAAATCAGCGACGATGAATTGGCACATTGGCAAGAAATTGCTGAAAATATGTACTTCCCAGTAGATGAAGAATTAGGGATTTTTGTTCAACACGATACTTTCTTAGACAAAGATCTCAAACCAGTAGCGGAACTATCCGCAAGTGAATTGCCATTGAATCAGCATTGGTCATGGGACAAGATCCTTCGTTCTTGCTTCATTAAACAAGCAGACGTTTTACAAGGTATCTACTTCTTCAATGATTCATTTACAAAAGAAGAAAAACAACGCAACTTTGATTTTTACGAGCCAATGACTGTCCATGAGTCTTCCCTATCTCCTAGTATCCATGCTATTTTAGCTGCTGAACTAGGCATGGAAGATAAAGCCGTTGAAATGTATCAACGCACTGCTCGTTTAGATTTAGATAACTATAACAATGATACAGAGGATGGCTTACACATCACTTCAATGACCGGAAGTTGGCTTGCTATCGTACAAGGATTCGCGCAAATGAAGACAGATCATGAACAATTAAGATTTGCACCATTCTTGCCTAAAACATGGTCTGCTTATTCATTCCATATCAATTATCGCGACCGCTTGTTATTTGTCGCCGTTTCAAATGAACAGGTAACATTGAACCTCTTATCTGGCGAAGCATTACCGCTAGAAGTCTACGAAAAAGCGTATGTCCTTACTGATCATTTGACTATTCCATTACGAGAAGGTGAAGCGAATGTTTAAAGGTGTATTATTCGACTTAGATGGGGTCATTACAGATACCGCTGAATTCCATTACCGTGCTTGGAAAAAGCTAGGTGATGAGATCGGTATTCCCTTAGATCGGTCATTCAACGAACAATTGAAGGGTGTAAGCAGAGAAGATTCTCTGACTCTCCTTCTTGCTCACGGAAAAAAAGAAGAGCAATTCTCAAAAACAGAATTTCTCGAATTAGCGAAAAGAAAAAATGATTATTATCTTGAAATGATCCAATCGATCACACCAAAAGATGTTTTTCCAGGGATTTTAGAATTATTAAAAGACTTACGGGCAAACAATATCAAGATTTCACTAGCATCTGCAAGCAAAAATGGCCCTTTCCTACTTGCCAAGATGGGTCTAGAAAGCTACTTTGATGCGATTGCTGATCCGGCAAAAGTCGCTAATGGAAAGCCTGAACCAGATATTTTTCTACTTGCTGCGAAAGAAATCGGTTTGACCCCTCGTGACTGCATCGGGATCGAGGATTCAAAAGCTGGAATCGCTGCGATCATTGCTAGTGGTGCGCAACCTATCGGCGTAGGACGTTCAGAAGATCTTGGGGAGGATATTCCAATCGTACCTGATACAGCTTCATTGACTTTCGATTACTTGAAAAAAACGTGGCAGCCAAATGCCTGAACCTTCTATTTCAGTGACTCCTATCCCCAACACTGAATTAAAAAAAATAACATTGAAGAACGATGAATTGACCGTCGTTCTTCTAAATTATGGCGCTAGACTTCACCAAATCTTTGCTTCAGATAACAAAGGACATTTAGAAAACGTCTTACTTTCTTATGATGAACTTTCAGATGTTTTAACCGATGAAAGTTTCTTTGGAGCCACAGTCGGTCCCGTAGCAGGCAGAATCCGAAATGCTACATGGGGAAATCATCAACTTGAAAAAAACGCTGGCAACCATCATATCCACGGAGGAACAAATGGATGGTCTTTCCAATATTGGGATGTCGAAGTGTTCAAAAATCCACAGTCGATCGGCGTTGTCTTTTATTTACAAGACACTTTTTCCGATTATCCTGGTCCTATCACAGCAACGATCACGTATCAGCTAACTGCGAATAGCCTGGAAATGATCACAAAAACGAACAGTCCCGTCGAGACGATCTGCAATCCAACCAATCATGCCTATTTCAACCTTTCTGGGAATGGTAAACGCGACATTGATACACATGAACTGGCTGTCCAAGCAGAAAGTCTATTGGTATTAGATGAAGATAAACTACCAACAGGCGAACAAATCACTCAAGCGGATTTACCGATCAATTTCAAGAAACCACATACAATCGAAGAAATTCTCAACGCTTATCCAGAAGGACTTGATGACGTTTTTGTTCTTACTACACCGAAACGTTCAAAAAAGGTGCTGTGTCTTTCAGAAAAACAATCTGGACGCCAGTTGTCTATAGCAACAACAAATAGAAGTGTGGTATTATTTTCTACGACTGGTTTTGAAGCTGATTTTATGATCAACGGGAAACATATGCATTCAAACTATGGTTTAGCCATCGAGCCACAAGAATTTCCGGATCTAGTCCATTTACCTGAACTCGGTTCGATCGCTTTGTACCCTGGTCAAGAAAAGGTCAACCATACGACCTATCAGTTTACTATTTTACCGAATGAACAGATAGCAAATACTCAATAGTTGCTTGTTTTGATTACGAATAGCTCAGAAAAGAAGAGATTTTTATTTAGAAGAAAGGTGTTTAAATTATGGCAATTACGGTAAAAGATGTTGCAAAAAAAGCGGGAGTAGCTACCTCTACTGTCTCACGCGTCATCAATGACCATCCAAGTATTTCCGAAGCAACCAAAAAGAAAGTCCGAAAAATCATGGATGAACTTGGCTATGTACCGAATATCACTGCTAGAAATTTAGGTAAACGGGTTTCTAGTGCCATCGGCGTGATATTGCCGCCACTTGATTCTAAAGAACGAATCGGTAATCCCTTCTACTTAGAGATCATGGATGCAATCAATGAAGAAGCACGTCACCACGACATGACAATAGCCATTGCAACAGCGAAAAATTTTGATGTCTTATTAGAAAATGTCCAAAGAATGCACTTACAAAAACAAGTCGATGGCTTTATCTTAGTGTACTCTGATAGCGAAGACCCAGTCATCGATTATTTGTATCAAAACGAGATTCCCTTCACTCTGATCGGTCAACCTTATCAGCATGAAAATGAGATCATCTACGTTGATAACGACAACCAGCTATTGGGAAAACAGGCAACTGATTTTCTTATCCAAAATGGGCATGAACAGATTCTTTTCGTTACGAACACGACCCACGAAAGCCTCTATTTCGAACGCTATTTCGGGTATCAAAAAGCGATGATGATGGCTGGACTAGATGTTCACCCTAGCGTTGTGATCGAAAAGGCAGAAGACTATCTATCCTTTGACACTATCTTAAAAAACGCCGGTGCTACAGCACTTGTGGTAATCGATGATATTTTTGCACTTCGCACGATGCAATTAGCGCAAATGTACGGTTATCTTATTCCAGAAACCTTATCGATCATCAGTTTCAATAATTCGATTTTTTCTACACTGACTCATCCTTATCTCACAAGTATCGATATCGATATTTCCGAATTAGGGCGAGTAGCCATGCAAAAATTACAAGAATTGATCCATAACGAGATCAGTAGCGGCGTGCGCCTAGTCATCCCTCATCACTTGATCAAGAGAGAAACAGTTGTGCCACTGAACCCCAAGCAATAACTGGTAGGAATTGAAATGAAGAGATAGAATAACCAAAAGATGAGATTGAGACAAAAGTGTTTCTTACTTCTGTCTCAACCTCTTTTTTGAAATTCCCGAAAAGCCTGACTTTTGGACACCGTTTATTTGAGAGAAGCTGGGACAGAAGTGTTTAACTCCGAGAAATAAGAAGAAATGAACGAAAATTGCTTTTCAAATTTTTGTGAATTTCGGCTTATTTCCGAAGGAGTTGCTTCTGCTCTCGCCGTTTATTCGAGCGTCTGTAGAAAGACTGATTTTTAGATTTGTCTCGACCTCATTTTTTTATGAATGTATCCGACTTCTAATAAACATGATGAATAAAATCAGCCAACCAATGAAGGTCAACCCGATGATGAAATAAAAGAAGAGCGGCAAGTCATAATATAAGG
>NZ_JAPRFV010000017.1:0-41268 GCF_035725965.1 Enterococcus sp. E5-162
GTCGACTTGTTTTTATTCGTTGATTGTTCTGATTGTTTGAAAGATTGTGATGAGCGTTCCGATGAAGTTACTTTTCCTTTCTCTTCGCTGATCAATGATGCGACCGAAGTGACTTCGAAAAATAAAATACCTAGCAAAGCAATAATTCCAATAACTAAAAAAGACCGTTTTGGCATACACATTCTTCCTTTAACCCTTATTTTCGCAGAATTTCTCAAAAAACAAATTTCTTGCTACTTTATTGCTCTATTATCGTTGGTTATTTTAAAATCAACATTTGATAACACTCAACCTAAAGTAAAGGGCTCTCATTTCTTTAGAATTTTCTGCTATTTCCCATTGATACTAGGATAAATGAAAAAAGAATGACATATGAGATAAACATGTCTTTTTTTTACTGTATTTTGATGGAATACTATGATAATTCAAAAAATTTAACCACACTTTACACTTTTCAATTGAAACCTTCTATGATAATGACCGCTTTCAAGTGTAAAAAACACTTAAAAGCGGTCATTAGCTGTTATTCATAAGATTTTCCTAAGATAGTTAAATCAATCCGTTGATTATCCATATTTGCAACTTTAGGTAAATGCCCCCATTGCTCAAATCCATTTTTTTGGAACAGCTTGATGCTCGCTTGATTGATAGTAAACACAAAAGCTAAAAGTGTGTCGATCTTACAATCTTTCAGTTGAGATTCAGCAAAGGATAATGCTTTTTGTCCTAAGCCATGTTTTCGATAAGTTGAATCAATATAAATACTTATCTCTGCAGTATTTGCATAAGCTGGTCTCCCGTAAAAATCGCTAAGGCTCAGCCATCCTACGATATTTTGATCGATCTTTATGACCCACAACGGGCGTTCTTTGGTTTGATGAGCATCAAACCATGCTTGTCTCGATTCTATTGTTACTGGTTCTAAATCAGCTGTAGATAAGCGAGTAGGAATCGCTTGGTTATAAATTTCTACGATTCTAGGCAAATCTTGGATCTGTGATAAAGAAAAGTTGATCATTGTTCACAATCCCCTCATACGTAATTGAGGTTATTATATCACTATCCTGCCTTGCTTCAATCATCTTTTGATATTTTTCTGAAAAATTGTTTTTCAATTACAGAGTAGTTGGTCGGGAAATTCTCGCGTATCTGTAATCAAGGTCCTGCCGAATCCTGCAGTTCCCCTTATCCCATGAAAGTCAGAACCTCCGAAACAAGAAAAGTGATAGGTTTGGATGAACTCTGAAAGGACTTTAAGGTCTCTTAAGCGATGAGCTGGATGATATTTCTCCAAACCATCAATCCCGAATGAAGCGAGTTCAGGAATCAAATCATAGTTGTCAAATTTCCCTGGACATGCTAAAACAGTCAATCCTCCGCCGTATTTGATTGCTTCTATGGCATCATATACATTTATTTTTTTTCGATCATCAGAAACTTCTTCTGTCGTCATGAGTTTTTGATAAAACAGAGGATTCATTTGTGTACCATAACCTCTTTTTTTCAATAAACGATATAAATGACAAGGATAAAGTGCAGTTGCCGTCTCTGCTTCCTTCCAAAGTTCTTCTTCCTTCAAACGATAGCCTTCTGCCTGCAGTTTTTTTAACTTACATAAAGTTTGATTTGTTTGAAAATGGAGTAACGGTCTGCACAACTGCTCAATATAGCTCCGATTTGAAAGATTATAGCCCAATATGCGGACATCTTTTTGTCTTTTCAAGTCAAAGGCACTAATTTCGATTCCTTCAATCAAATTAACAGGTGAATCATAGAATACTTCTTTTACTGCTTCTATCCCTGCGAATGTATGATGATCCACGATGGCTAAATGGTTTACTTCTTGAGTTGTTGCTAAAGACAAGAGCTCTTTTGGATGAAAAAATCCATTCGAATAGCAGCTGTGCACATGTAAATCTGCCTTCATTCCCGTTCTCCTCTTTCTATAAAAATTTATGTTTTGACTATATACTTTTCTTTTAATTTTAAAGAAATGAATTCTAGCAATACAGCAATCGTCAAGATCATATAGACCATTACACCAATCTCTCGAAAATCAAAATAAAAGTTACTAGCCATCGTCAACTGAAAGCCTAATCCTCCTGCACCAGCTGCAGCTCCTACTGCGATCGCATTTGTAAAATTGATTTCAAACCGGATGAATGTCCAAGAAAGCAACGTCGTAAAACAATTAGGGAGAACACTTTGAAAAACAATCTGCCACCAGCTTGCTCCACATGCTTTCAAACTTTCAATCATACCAGATCCCATTTCTTCGATACTTTCAGAATAAACTTTTGTCAAATAAGCAATGCTGTGAAAAGACATCCCGATAACTGCTGCATTCGCTCCTAATCCAATCAAAATAGAAAAAATCATGACCCATAAAATTGTGGGAACTGCTCGAATAAACGACATCAGCCCTCTTATCATATTGGAAAGAAAGCCACTGCTTAAATTTCTGGAAGCTAACAGACTGAGAAAGAAGGCAAGAAAAGCACCAATCACCGTTGTTAAAACAGAGAGCCCAATCGTTACACCAAGGCTTTCTATTAAAGAGAACGCCGTAAATCTTCCAGATAACTGTGGACGTAAGAAAATATTGAACATATTGGAAAAAAAAGCAGAAACTGCTTCTGTTAATTTGACATTCCCGTAATCCATCGTGATTACCGTATATACAGAAACCAAACATAAAAATAGGAGCATAAGCTTTACAATGATCCGTTCTTGACGCCATAGTTTTACTTTTATTCTTTGATTTCTTTTCCTAAATGCCACTTTTGAATAAGAGGTTGGATTAAGTATGGCATTCGTTTCATTTGTCTGATAATCCATCATCAGCGGATCATCCTCCTTACTGTATTCGAAGTCGTCTCCAATACGATAACTGCGATAATGACAGTCAGCGTAACCATTCCGACTACATCGTATTGGAATCTTTTGTAATAAAAGTCAAATAAAAAACCAATACCAGTTCCTGTCAGTATCCCGACTAGCGTAGCATCCCGAATATTATTTTCAATTAGAAAAAGGAGCCAGCTAAGGAGCTGATTCAAACACATCGGCAAAACACCTTGCCAAATGATTTGCAAATAGGAAGCTCCTGATGCCATCATCGCTTCAATGACGCTGCCAGATACTTCATCGATTGTTTCCATGAAGGAACGGGTCAAATAACCAAATGTCGTAAAAGTAATCGCCAAATAGCCGGTAAATTCGTTTTGTTTAAAACTTAGCAACAAAATCATTGCCCATACGACGATAGGGACATTTCTGAAAAAACTCGCCATGCCTCTAGCCATCACTTTTGTGAAACGATTCAACCCGATTTCTCTTGAACCAATCACAGCTGCTATCAAGGCAATTACAGCACCTGATGTCGTAGCAGTCACTGCCATCAGTATCGTCTGGATGAGTCTAGACACGATGATCGATAAATAGGCTAGAGAATCGTTTGTCGGAATAAAGTTGGAGAATAGCCAGGTAAAACTTTTTGGTATAGTAGAAAAAGCTGTTCCTGCCTGAAATCCAACGCCATGGGCTGAAATAAAATAAAGAAAAGCAATCAGCAAAATATAAAACAAGCGATATCTTTTTTGTTGTCTGAAAAATTTTTCTGCCTTTATCTTTTCCATTCTCTCATCCTTTACACTAATAATTTTTTAGATTGATAGATCGTTTCTATTTTTTCTTTTGTTAACTCAGACGGTCTTCCTTCAAATACGATTTTTCCACTATTCACTCCAATGATTCTATCGGAATAATCGATGGCTGTTTCCACTTGATGCAAGTTGACAAGGCACGTAATCGCCAATTCATTGGTTATTCTTTTTAAGTAATCCATGATTGTTTTAGCAGATTTTGGATCAAGAGAAGCTATTGGTTCATCACATAAGATTAGTGCCGGATTTTGCATGAGTGCTCTGGCGATTCCGACCCGCTGCTTTTGTCCACCACTTAATTCGTCGCATCGAGTGTAAGCAAATGCCGAAAGATCGACCTTTTCTATAAGATCAAAAGCCTGTTCTTTTTCTGCTTCTCGATAAAGCCCAGCAGCTCCACCGAGCGTTGTTTTATAACCCAAGCAGCCATGCAGTACATTTTCGATTACGGTAAGACGACTGACAAGATTATAGTGCTGGAAAATCATACCAATACGTCTTCTTTTCTTTCGCAGTTCTTTTCTTTTCAGTTCATTCATTTCCCTCTCCTCAAAGCAGATCCTCCCACTATCTGCTTCGATCAATCGATTGATCGTACGCAAGATAGTAGATTTCCCCGCCCCAGATGGTCCGATGATTGAAACAAATTCTCCTTTTTCAAGTGAAAATGAAATATCCTGCAATGCTTGATTTCCGTTTGGATAGGTTTTTGTAATATTTTTTACTTCTAATAGCATTTGGCTGTCCTTTCCAATTTCTTCTTATTTCTTCATTTCTTTGATTTCATCGTAAAAGTCATCTGTGACTTCCACATATCGCTCATTTCCTTCTTTTGTGAACATCCCTGGGACATCAGCATCTTTTGGTGCAAAAATAGCTGTGTTTTCAGCCGTACTATCGGCAGTCATTCCTTCGATGATCTTATCGATATCTGCTTCAGACAACGTCTCTTTGTTTGCTGCAATTGGTCCATTCAAGACTGGTATGGAAAGAATGACTTGTGCTTGTTCCCCTTGCACTGTGTCAAAAGGAGCTTGAGCATCTTTTTTTACTTCGTAAATGACTCCTGGCTTGTTTTCTTCTCCTTGAATCACATCAAAATATTGTGGCATATTCATAAAAGCAGCTACATCCGCGTCACCTTTTAATAAATTGATCATCGATCCTTGATGAGACCCACCAAACAACACTTTTTCAAAGAATAGACCATCCATAATAAAATCATCTGTATTCTTTAAATCAAAATGTTCAGCGATTTTGTTGCTCGGTACAGTAAAACCAGAAGTTGAGGTATTCGTGACGAAAGAAATCGTTTTGTCTTTGATTGGATCAATCGTATAGCCACCTGTTTCTTCATACTCTTTGCTGTTTTCTGGTTTCACCGCTAAAAAGCTGTAATATAACGCGTCTTCCAGCATTCCGCTTGGCCCAGAATTGGTCAAGATGGCTTCTACTTGCTCATTTTTCTTGTTTGCTTCGATATAACCTTCTGCACCCATATAAGCTAAGTCTACTTGTCCATTTGCAATAGATTCCACGACCACGTTGTAATCTGTACTTGTCACTAATTCGACTTTCTTATCTGTAGCTTTTTCAATCACCGCTTTTACCGCTTCTCTTGCCGGTTCAAACTCTGCAGCAGATTCATTAGGGTAAAAAGCAATTTTGATCGTATCAGAAGATTGGTTTTGATTACCACTTACTGTCTGATTGGACGAACGACAACCTGCTAACACTAT
This sequence comes from Enterococcus sp. E5-162, assembly GCF_035725965.1. NCBI lineage: Bacteria > Bacillati > Bacillota > Bacilli > Lactobacillales > Enterococcaceae > Enterococcus > Enterococcus sp. E5-162. The sequence continues at coordinate 5,405 of NZ_JAPRFV010000017.1, forward strand.
TAGTGTTGCTATTAATACTATACGCACCATTGTTTTTTCTATTTTTTTCAACTCAAACATATCTTATGCTCCTTTTATTTATTTGCTACATCTTTAGTGTACCTTCTATTTGTAAAGTTCTAATTTGTATCCTTCTTAATTCAAATAAAGATTGTAAAAACTATGTAAACACGTGATTTCTCTATTCAAAAAGTTTATCTAAGCAGGAATAAGGTTCTTTGCCTCTTTTCGGCTGGCTAGTCCTAAACTGCTTTAAACAAAGATTTACAAAACTCGCTGTGCTGGAAATATTTTTACGACGGATTCTTTCCTATTTCGGTTAAAAAAAGCATGACCTGCAACATGCAGGTCATGCTTTTCATTCACTCTTACTTGATTAAAGAGAAGTACCTGTGATAATTGCGATCAATTTCTTTCTTAACTGATCGAATTGACGATACGATTGATTGAATAATGTTTGCACAGACTGATGGCTGTTTTCCATCCAATTTTCTGGCTTTTCCTCTCCAAGAAAATCAGCTAGAAGCTGGTCTGTTTTTGTTTTGTTTATTTTCTCCGCTTCTTTTAGCAGATAAAAATCTTCTACACCACGATACAGTTCTTTATAGCGAAGAGACAAGAGCAGGCTGCCAGAGACAGATGGATAGACTAAGCACAAGTCACCAATTGGAAGTGAACTAGTATTATAACGGATATCTTCTCTTGCATGTTCCGGCCAGCAGTTATATGCCCACCTCAGCAGTCCATCCGTTCCAAAATAATAAGCTAATGCGCCTTGTAACCGGCTTTCTGTCAATGGACTGTGTAAGAATGTATTTGGTTTATCTGGATAATTACAGATGTAATATTGTGTTTTTCCAGGAAATTGTTCCTTCAGCCATCCATGGTTTTGACAAGTACAATAAAAAGATGTGACTGGATAGTCGATTTTTGAAATCAAGGCTTGTAAGACTGGTTCCTTGTCAAATGCCACTTTCAACTGCAACGTTGGTTCGATTTCTTTTAGACGTTTGACAGCTTCTTTAAACGTATCGATTTCATGTGCTTTTGGCTCATCTGCCATGAGACGAACTTTGTCCCAAATGTTTTTTTTCTTGAAATAGGTAAACAATTGCTGGAAATATTCTCTGAGCTCTTCTTGTTTTTCGATGAATGCCATTTGCTGCATTTCCTCATCATAATAACGGATCACAAGTTTTTCTGGATGTTCTACTGCTTTATTCAAAGGAAAGAAGGGCGGCTGCCAAACACCTAAAAGGCCGAACACATCGATTTCTTTATCGATTCCTGCTTCAAAAAAACAAGCTAAATACTTATCCAAAATTGAAAAATCACACTGGATATTTCCTTCTTTTGTTTTGAGGACTTTGACCATTGAGTATTCATACAAGTTAGCTGGGAAATCTTTGACAATATAATTGAACCATCCTTTCCAAGGAATCTCTCCTGCAATGACTGTAATCGTTTTTTGTCCTAACTCAGCTAAGGTTGAAGCCATTGTCTGAATCAGTTCAAAATGTTGATTACTCCAAAGAGGCACTTGGAATGTACGAGAAAGATTAGAAGGTTGCTGCCAAATGTCTAAATGGAAAGAATCAGTTACTTTATCACTGAACGTAAAGGCTTCTACAGTTACTTCTAATCGTTTCTGTCCGATGACTGTTTCTTTTGTCGTTATCCCTGATTGATAAATCGTGATATCTATCGGATAGATGCCGGATTTTTGTTGACGATCAACCGGGATTTCTACATAAATAGGAGCAAAGCGATCGCCAGAATAAGTATGTGCGTTTTCTTCCAACAGTTTATCCCCATAGAAAATATCGTCTTTTCCGCAATAATATTCAATAAAATTCGATTTGATTGGCAGTTCCGAGTTGATTTCTATCCGGTATATAGGTATTTCAATCGCGTCAGGAATCGTAAATTGATTGTCTAAGCTGTAATGATTTTTCTTCCCATCATGTAGCAATAAATGAAATGCGGCTGTACTATTTCGATAAACAGATAGTTTTTCGAGTGGTTCCGGTTCTTGGGCAAGCATACTTGTAGATGGTTTAAAGGTTTCGTTCGTCAGCAAGATATTCATGGACAACCTCCTGTTCTTTTTTCGGATAGGTATATAAAGAGAATTTGATGATTTTAGGCATATTACCGATATACGGCTTATAGCGCTCATCCCCATTCAAAACACGCCCTGTGATCCATTTTTTTCCTTCAAAGTATCCTTCTTCAAAATTCAAAATTTCTGAACGCAGCTCTTCATCTACTGCTTCGTGGAATAGCGCAAAGTTGCACCCAGCAAAAAAATAATCATTTTCTAATTGAAAAAAGAGACCGGCAGTGTTCAGCTGCTCTTTCTTGTCTTTACTTAAATATTTGATCAAAAATCGGTAATTTTCATCTTGATACTGATACGTCGTGTCCTTTTCCTTTTTAAAAGAATGGATCTTGAGTGTTTCATCCGTTAAAAATGGGGTTAGTTCTTTGATTATTTGATAACACTTAGTAAAATAAGGCAAACTTCCTGTCGGATCAAAAGCCGCTTGGTCTAATCCTAACTGTTTCAAGAAAGCCTGATCCTCGTCTATTATAGCTTCCGAACTTTTTCGAAGATCTTCGATTCCAAAAGGAGAGTACAAAAGTGCTCCTTTCCCAAATGCATAGAAACAATTGGATAGATAGTTTAGATCTTTTCTTGTTTCTGGTATGAAAAGAGGTTGATCAATCATTTGATAATCTTGAATGATTTCCCGAACATTTTCTTCATAGATATCTGGAGCAAAAGCCGTTAAGCTAGGTGCATTTTTTGCCCATACGTTTAATACATTTTTTGTAGGCCCACCGCTAGGATAGTCGCCTGCGCGTTTTCCTTCTTTATGCAGCCAAGCATTGGTGAACAACGGGATATCTAACCATCTTTTTGCCTCTATTGCCATCTTTTCCAGTGCATGACTAAAGGCATAGGCCATGAATGTTTCCTCTGGAAGTTCTTGCCAGTTTTTTGCTCGAGGATATAATTCTCGGATTCTTTCTGGAAGTGCGGATCCATATATTTGCTGTGCTTTTCTAGAGTGATCCCTTGCCGTTTCAAGACAGCCGACCTCGTTTTGGATCTGCATCATGCATACTTGATCTTTCAGCGGATGCTGACTGATAAATTGACATAGGCTAGATAATGCGCGACAATCTGCTTCAATTGCTTTCGTGCAAAACGGTGAGATACAGTTTAACTGCTCTTGCTTTTGGTTGACTACTCTAAAATAATTTTCTGTATCTGTCTTGATCCATGAAGGAACATAAGTAGATAAACCATTTTTCCATAAACCGAACCATAGAAAAACCAACTTGATCTTACTTTCAGCCGCTTTTTGTAACTGGGCTTCTATCAAATCAAAGTTGAATATTCCCGGACTTGTCTCGATATTTTCCCAATAAACAGGTACAAGCAGGGTGTTCAATCCGAGATTGTTCACAAATGGCCAAATATTTTTTCCCATAGAAAGCACCGTAGAAGCTGCTGAATTATGCACTTCTCCGCCTAAGAGAAGACAGGGTTTTTCATCCATGAGAAAATAGAACCGATTGTTCTTTTTGATTACTTCATATTTCATTTGTTTCCTCCGATTATCGATTCTTTTATAGGAAAGTTCAATGGTACCAAGTCAATTCATTTACCCATTGACTGATCTTTGTTTTTGGAAATTTCTCTGGCGAAACCTCACACAGCTGGTTGAAGGACAAACTTCGAATGATTTTGAACCTACTTCTATCGGATAAAAATGGCAGATGTTCAAGTAAGATCGATTGATTGGCTTCAATGGCGTATAAATTTTTGATTGGTACTTGCCAAATGTCTTCGATTTTTTGCGTAGTTTCCGCAGCTGCTTGTGTCCAAATGATTTCCAGCCACTCAATACAAAGCTCAAACCACTTGGCAAAACGAGGGTCCACCATCTCTTCACTATTTCCACTCCACTTATTTCCTAATGATAATCCGTGCTTTCCTTTTTGAAAAATGTGTGTTTCAAATGGTACATTGTTTTCTTCTAATGCTCTTAAATACAAAAGAGAATTCTCGATAGGCACCACATTATCTTCGAATGTAGAAAACAAAAAAGTAGGTGGCGTTTGCGGTGTCACACACATTTCCAAAGAAGGAGCCTGGATCTTCATCGCTTCTGCAAAGGAGCTTAAGATGGCCGGATAAGCAAGGATACAAGCACTTGGTTTTCGATCGGACAAAGTAGACAAAGCCGCGGCTAAATGCCCACCGGCTGAAAAACCGATCACTGCAATTTTGGTTTGATCGATTTTTGCTTTTTCAGCTAGTAAGGCAATCAGATCCATGCTTTTTTCTGCATCCGCCAGTGCTTTGTGGAAATCACGGTGTTCTCCAACGTGATAGCGCAGCACACCTGTATGATAGCCTTCAGCAGCAAATTTTAATGCAATCGGCTCTGCTTCTCTTTCACTGCAAAATCCGTATCCTCCTCCTGGAATCACTAGTATGAACGGACGTTTGTCAATACGGTGAAATTCGGGCTTTTCTTCATGAAGATAAACCGTTAGAGTCGTATTGGCTTCGTTGTCAATAGTCATCGTATCGATCTGCATAGGCTTACTCCTCTTCATTTAATCCATTTTCAGCAATCAATTTTTGGTACCAATAAAAGCTATCCTTTTTATAACGATCCAACGTCTTCAAAGAATCGTCTGTTCGATCAACATAAATAAAACCGTATCTTTTTTCGATTCCTTCATGGGTGCTGATCAAATCGATCGCGCTCCACGGACAATAACCAATCACCTCTACACCATCTTCCATTGCTAGATACATTTGCTGGATATGCTGTTTCAAGTAGTCAATGCGATACTTATCATGGATTTTTCCATCGTCTGTTAATTGATCTTTTGCTCCTATTCCGTTTTCGGTTATCAATAACGGCAGACGATATCTTGAATAGATCTCATTTAACGTATAACGGAACCCTTCTGGATCGATTGGCCAGCCGAATTCAGTCATTGGCAAATGTGGATTCGTTGTCGCTTGAAAGAATCCGGGGATACCAAAGCCCGATTGCTGATCGATCTTGTTTTCTTTTTGATAATAGGCTGACACAGTCATGGTATTGTAATAATTAAAAGCGATATAATCGCATGTACCTTCTAACATGATTTTTTTGTCTTCTTCTGTTACTTCAGGACAAGCATTGATTTTTGACAAAATGTTCCAGGCATTATGGTTATAGACACCATAAACCGCAGCATCTAAAAACAACCAGTTTCTTAAAGCACTCATATTCATTGCAGCCAACTGGTCTTCTGGTTTATCAGAAGCAGCATATACACTGGCAATGTTCGGCGCGGGTCCGATCTTTCCTGGATAATTCCCATCATGGTAATTTTTCGTGACCAGTGCTTGAGCAACGAGCATATGATGGTTTTCTTGAAACTTTTCTTTCATTGATTTATTACTTGTACCAATGATCGATCCAGCTAAAGCCATGACATTTTGTTCATTGATTGTTTGCCAATAGTTTACTTCTTGACCGAATGTGTCAAAAAGCAGCTGGCAGTAATCGGCGAAAGCTTCGATCGTCGCCCTATTTTCCCAGCCTCCATTTTCATGGATCTCATAAGGCAAATCAAAATGGAACACCGTCACGATTGGTTCGATCTCATTTTCCTTCAATAAGGCAATAAGTTTCTTATAAAACTCTAGCCCTTTTGGATTAACCTTTCCATTAGACATGACTCTACTCCAAGAAATCGAGAACCGATAAGCTTTTAATCCTAGCTCTTTAAATAAACGAACATCTTCCTCAAAGCGATGGTAATGATCTACCGCCACTTTGAAATCGCTTGTTCCGTCAGGTATTTCTTTCATATCTTGAACAGACGGCGCTTTACCGTCTGCATCCCAAGCTCCCTCTGTCTGATACGCACTAGTGGAAGCTCCCCATAAAAAATCAGTTGGAAATCTCATTCAATCGTACTCCTTTCGCTGCACCAATCAGATTTGCTTCAGACTCAAAGGCGGCAGCTTCTATCGTCATTTTCGTAATCGTTTGTTCGATCATCGGCGACACAGAAAAGATGGCTTCATAGTTTTTCTGGATATCACTAATCAGCCTTTTTTGTTTGCTGATTCCACCGCCAATAATCATTTTGTCCAAATCCAACAAACATTGGATATTGAAACAGAGAATCGCTACTTGATTGCAGTATGTGCGATATAAAGTTTGTGCTTGTTCATCTTCTTTTTGATATAAATAATCAAATACAAGAGGTCCTTTGGGCTCACACTGAAATAATTTTGCCAGTTCTTCTACTAATCGAACAGCTGACAAATTGATCCCTGCAAATGATTCAGCCCCATTTATCCCACGATCTTGTATCAAGAAACTAACTTCTCCAGTTTGGCAATGCGGCCCTTTTCTCACCTGCCCATCCAGCAAAAGTCCAACGCCGACGCCTGTTCCTAGAATAATTCCTGCACCATTTTCAATCCCTTTTAAATGACCGAAACTTGCTTCTCCCAATACAGCAGCTTTCGCATCATTTTCTACAAATACACGAACGGGCAGCTGTTTTTCTATTTCTTGCTTTAAATTGACTTCATTCAGACATGCGACTGCACCACCAAAAAAGACGGTTGACGCTTCTTTTACCGCACCAGGAACAGAAAATCCGACAAATTCAATGGGTTCGAGCTGCTGATAAGAACGGATCAATTCGACAAGGACAAGGATAAAATTGTCCTTATCTGTTTTTGGTGTCTCTATTTGTCTTTTTTCTCTTATTTGCGTATCCATTATTAAAGCTGACTTGATATATGTTCCACCGATATCGATACTTAAGGTCCACATGCTTTTCCCCTTCATTATGCTTCGACTTCTGCATTGATGATTTTTTCTGATTTCGTTTCTGCTTCTTCTTTTTCCAGCGCCGCTTCTAACTCTAGTTCTTTCTTATCTGCGATCTTAATGAATGGGTACCACATCACCACACCGATTGCCATACAAATAACCATCAGGATCGTGTAGTTCAGTCCGCCTGATAAAGGCATCTTCACAAATGTAGGAGTTGTCCAAGGTAATAGCGACATCGTCGGATTCAAAGAAATCGGCAATATGGTAGTGGTTAATCCCCATGTAACGAATCCTGCAATCAATTGTGTAAAGATTTGCGGAATAAAGAAAATCGGATTCAAGATGATCGGCATCCCAAACATCAATGGTTCTGTCACATTGAATAAGGATGGAACGAAAGATAATTTACCTAACTGTCGCATTTTGGCTGACTTGCTTTTAATCATGAAAAATGTCACGAATCCCATAAATCCAGCTGCGTACATCCCCATGTAGATAACAGATGGAATTAAATAGGGTAATGCTTTTCCTTCTTGGAAGGCAGCAATGTTCCCAACGACCATTGTCATACTGATTGCGCCTAAAGGTCCTTGCAAAACAGCATTGTGGATACCGAAGAACCATAAAACAGCTAATAATTCCATGATAATGATGATTGATAACGGACTTGCTACTAAAGAATTCAATGGAGCATTAATTACGTCAATAAAGAATTGGAAAATCGTTCCTGATTGTGTCAAACCAAACAATACTCGCAACGCAAATACAACAACAAAAATGATTGTAACGACAAATACTGGTGACAAAGATTGTGTGACCATTGGCGGCACACTTTCCGGTAATTTGATCATAATATTTTTCTTAGCTAAGAAGGCATAGAAACGGGTAATGAGCAAAGCAACAAGCATACCGATAAACAATCCTTGACCGCCCAGATAATCCAATCGCAACGCACCGACAGCTTGTTCAACTGCTTTGCCGTCTTGTGTAACAGTTGTCATGACGGATTGCGGCATTAGCATAATGAAACTTGCTAAAGAGATGATGGATGCATTCCGTTCATTGGTCCCTAATTGTTTTGCATAAGAGAAAGCTAAACTGTATACGACATACAACGAGAAAACACCTGTAGCGCCATTAGTGATTGCTTCCACATGAGGAAAAATCCCCACATTTTTCAAAAAATCGATCCAGCCAGGAAAAGGGAAATTTCCAATAATCGTAATGAAGGCAATCCCTAATGTAATTGGGCTTGTTCGGATAAACCCTTCCATCAATGCGGCTAACACTTTGTTCTTTTGTAATTTCTCCGACATAGGCAATAGTCTGCTACTTAAAAACTGTTCTAATTTTTCCATCTTTCTTCTCCTTTTTTATAATTGAATTGTACGGTCCTCTTCTGAATCTACTGTTGAGAGAGAAAAAGTAAATTCGCCAGACTCCCAAATTTTTTCCCCTTGATTGTTATAAAACATAAGTGCTTCTTTTGATACTGTATAGTTAATCAATTTTTTCTCATCTGCATGTATGGAAACGACTTGACTCGCAATCAACCGTTTGACTGGTTGCACAATAGAGGCTGTCTTGTCTTTTACATAAATGTGGATAACTGTTTCTATTGGTGTTGCTGAATGATTAACTGCTTCATAAACAAATTGCAGCTTATCTTCTTGATCCTGTATCTCCTGCCAGTTTGCTTCAACTTTTCCATATGTTTTCCCGGCACCAAAAGCAAACAGTGGCTCGTTAGATTCGTCAATATACTTAGATACAAAACGGGTTGAATGCGTACTTGTTTCTAAAGGTCGACCAGTTGAAGCATGTGCATAATAGATCGGGATCTGCCCCTCACTCCGTGGGAATGTCATACTAAGTCGAGCACTTGGCACAGCTTCCCCCGCAAGAAGATTGGCAATACCGATGCCTCCCATCGTTCCAGGATACCAAACGAGCAGCAAACTAGAAAAATAAGGTTCGATCTCTGTTAGGACCAGCGGACGTCCGGTATATAAAATCCCTACGATTGGTTTATCCAACGCTGCTAACGCTTTGATCAAACGTTTTTGCTTTTCAGGTAATCGAAGGTTGGTTTTAGAAGCTCCTTCCCCACTTTCTAAAAATTGTTCACCAATCGTCAGCAAAATCACGTCAGATTTTTCAGCAGTTTCCAATGCTTCTTGGATCAATGTTTCCTCGTCCTCAATCGTTCCATTCAGTTGTTCAATTCCGGCTTTTAACGGTCCAAATGGTTCATAGGAATCAAACAAGTTGAATCCTTTTGCAAATAGCAGCTGTTCTTTTGAAAAATGCTGTTCTAGTCCATCTTTGAGTGGGATACTATCTTGTGGTTTACCACTTACAGAGGCCCAGAACCCAATTGTCAGGCGACTTTTGCTGTAAGGTCCGATAACTGCGATTTTATGATGTTTTTTTAATGGTAGTGTGTCGTCATTCTTCAAGAGGACACAACTCTTTTCGACTAGCTTGACTGCTACTTCTTTCGATTCTTCCGTCAATATTTCTCCTGTGTTCTCTTCTTCAAGTCCTCGATACGGATCTTCAAATAACCCAAGTTTGTTCTTCAAGACTAAGATTCGCCACACTGCCTCATCCAACAATTGCAAGATTTCTTTGTTTTCTTCTGCTAATTTTTCTAAAGAATTGGCATAGACAGAAGTCATCATATCCAAATCCACACCCGCTTCTAACGCCTTTTTAGCTGAGTCTGCTTGATCTTTCGTGTAGCCATGTACTTGCAACTCTTCAATAGCCGCATAATCAGAGACCAGTACACCGTTAAAGCCGAACCTCTTTCGTAGAATCTCCCGGTTCAGCCAGCGATTACCGGTAGAAGGCACACCATTCAAAACATTGAATGCGGTCATGACTAGTAGACAATTGGCTTCAACTGCCGCTTGATATGGTGCAAGGTATTCATTGAAGAGACGTTGGTTGGACATATCGACGGTATTGTATTCCCGTCCAGCTTCTGGGGCACCATATCCTGCAAAATGCTTGATACATGCACCAACACGGTATTTGTCAATCAATTGGAGATCGTCTCCTTGGTACCCTTGGACAGCGTGTTTAGCAAACTCTTTTGCAGTATATACATCCTCTCCTGGAGACTCCATCACCCGTCCCCAACGAGGATCTCTTACTAAATCAAGCATGGGTGAAAATAGAACATGTAGTCCGCTTAAGTAACTTTCTTTTGCTGTTTCTTGTGCAGCTTTTTGGATCAAATCAAAATCATACGATCCCGCTTGTGCTAGTGGGATAGGAAAAATGGTACGAAAACCATAAATAACATCTGACATAAAGAGGAGCGGGATTTTTTTACTACTTTCTTCCATTATTTTTGTTTGGATTTTTTTTAGCTTTTCGGGTTCATTGATATTATAAATGGAACCAATCTGACTTAAATCAAAATCATCAGGAAAACCTAACTCCTTTGTTGGTCCAGTATTCATCACATCACTATCAGTAAACAAGTCACCGTTCAACTGGACTGTTTGTGCGATTTTTTCTTTTATTGTCAAGGAATCGGCTAGTTGCTTTAATTGTTTTTCATCCATTAGTTTCTCCTTTTTTGTAACCGTTTTTACATTTTTAATTATAACGATAAAATTTTATTTGTTATACAACAAAAGAAGACTTTATATAAAAATAGAAGGAAAATACCTGAAAAATTTAATATTCAATATGTTATTTTTGCGTTACAATGGAAGAAAAAGGATAGACAGGAGGAAAATAATTGAAACAGACAGCGATTTCTAAAATAATGGATTTGTTATACAAAAAATATCTGATTCCCATGGTTTTATTTGATTCAAGCGGCAAAGTTTGCTATCCGGAGATTTCATGGGATGTCCATCCCATCATGGAAACATTCAATTCACCGAAAGAACATCAGCCCGTATGTTTATTTAATCACTTTCCTTTTATGTTTGCTAAGCTTGATTTTATGACAGACAGCAAACCCTATTCCTTATTGATCGGCCCTTGCGGCATGATTGGAGAATCTCCCGACACATTTCTATTCAAAGACCATGTCTATCACTACGGTATTCACTATACGAAAGAAACAACTGCAGCATTTGAAGAATTCGTTCAGCTTACCTACGCTTTTCTAACACACCAATTATTGGAAAAAGAGGAATTGCACTGGATTTACCAAAAAGAAATCAAGCAGCGCTCTACCACAGATCAACGGTTGGAGGACAGTCTATACGACCGACGGATGCAAGAAGCCACTTTTGATTCTTATCAATTCGAGCTTCGATACACAGAATACATCAAACGGAATCAACCAGAAAAGATCGATTGGTTATTCAAAAAGATGCAAGAAACGTATCATGTCGAGTTATCCGAAAATGAATTAGAAGGTTTGAAGCTGAAATTTTCTGCTTTTGTTGCCATACTGACACGTATCAGTATTGATGAAGGAGTCCCCATCAATCAGGCCTTTAGTTTATCAGATGCTTTGATCCAAGGCTTGTTCCGTATCCATTCTTCTAATGAATGGCACACTTATATGAAAGAGGCGACTTATCGTTTCATGAAACTGATCCATCAGCAACCTCTAGCCGATAAATCCATGCTAGTCAAGCAACTAATCAATTATATAGACAGCCATATTTACGATCGTGTAACGCTTGACGAACTAGCTGAGACATTTGACAAGCACAAAACACATCTTTCTGCTTTATTCAAAAAAGAAATGGGCCAAACGATCCATTCCTACATCCAAGAACGGAAGATCAACGAAAGTAAACATTTGTTGCTTTTTACGGACAAGAGCTATAAAGAAATCAGCGTACTGCTTTCATTTGCAAGTCAAAGCCATTTTATTCAGGTCTTTAAAAAAACAACTTCCCTTACGCCAAGAGAATACCGCGACCAACATTATGCTTATTCCGTCCATTAAAACGATAAAAGTGCATATTTTCTGATTAATAAAAAAACAAATATCATTTATATGATGAAATTTATAGAAAAAATCTGTTATACTAATCGTAATGAAATCTGTCTTAGGGGAATCGAACCATGAAAATCTACTACATTGAAGATAACTTGTTTCATCAGGAATTATTGAAGAAAGAATTACTAAAACATAAAGAGTTAAGTGCCCTCTCTCTTCAAATATACCCGAGCAGCGAGTTGGAAACGATTTATAAGCGTTTAGATACACTGGTCTTTTCTTCTTCTGATTTGTTTATTATCGACATTGATTTAAAGACATTGCATAGTGGCATTGATTTTGCTAAAAAAATACGGAACAAGAATCCAGAATGCTCGATTATTTTTCTATCAAACGATAATACACGCGGATTAGAAATCATTAATCAGCAGATTCGCCCAGATCGCTATCTTGATAAATCAAACTTAGAAGAAGTTGCACAATCATTGAAACAGCTACTTTTAGAAAAATTGGAAGCTCAAAAACAATCTTCCTCTATCATTGAACTGCAAGGCGCCACAAAGGTCTTTTTGATTGCACCAGATGAAGTCAATTATATCTCAACAATCAATGGTTCTCGTTCCACCTTGGAATTTTATGGAACAAATGAGAACTTCGTTATTCATGATAAAATGAAAAATATCAAACAAAAATTCCAATGCTATCATTTCTTTAATGATTTGAAGAGTTTTTCTATCAACCCATTCAATATCAAAGAAGTAGATAAACAAATGATGGAAGTCCATTTCAAAAATAAAGATACACTTCTTTTAAGTTCTTCTAGTGTAAAAAAATTGTTACGCCATATTGACCAAATAAAACAAACAAACGGGTAGGACATGTCTGTCCTGCCCGTTTTTAACTTCTTTATTCCACTTTGGTAGCTATTCATACAGTTTTACTGATTGACTTCTCATAAATCGCCAATTCCAAGACAAACATTTTCGTACGCTTTAAATATTTGATTCCATAGTTGGCATTCAGATACTTATCCGTGATTTTCGAAAAGTTATAAAGACCGAGTCCCCCATTTTTTTTCGTTGAGCTTCCTCTTTTCATCAATTTAGCTAAGCTTGTTGAGGACATATCAGCAGGATTCTCGATTTTGAAATAAAACCGCTCCTTTGTTTGATTGATCGTAATACTGATTGGCTCTTCTTTTCTTGTTTCATCACAATGTTCAATGGCATTATTCAGTGCAATAGATAAAAGACGAAGAACATCGATATAATCTGCTTTGATATTATTGATGATATTCAGAACTTGGATATCATAAGAAATGCCAGACTGATTGGCTCTTTCCATAAAATGATAAAAAAGCCCGCGTACTGCCGGATCACTGATTCGCTTCAAGGGATTGTGTCTCGCATCATCGATCGCTTCTAAAGAATAATCCTTTAAATGGCTCAATAGTTTAATAGAATTCTCCTGACTGTCATTCATCAAGCTGTATTCCAACGCAGAAATATAATTCAAATAATCATGACGGAAATCATCTAATTTCTCGTAGTATTCTTTTGTCTCCTGATTGTCTTTCAAATAAAGTTCGATCACTTGGAACTTTTTCTTATATATAATAAAGACAATAAAAAAAGCAGTATAAAAAATACTATATAAAAGCGTGATGATCGAAGTAAGGATATAATCCAACGAGTAAAAACTAATACCTAAATGAAAGATGTAAATCAGCACATAAATCACAACAGATAAAATCGTCAAGCCTTTCAGTTTTTTCGTATAGCCACTAAAATAATCGAATATATCATACTTTTGATCTGCTTTTCTGATCAGCAAAAATAAACCAGCTGCTAGTACTAATTCTACTGAAAGATTCAAATAGCTAGTATAAAATCCCAAATACCTTGGAATATCGATTGCTAAGAAAAAGGAAATACCTACCACATTCAATAAAAAATTCTGTAATAAGATCGATAAAAAAACATTTTCTACCAAAAGATATAAAAACCAACACATTGCAACATAAGCGATTGCAAAGAAAACGAATGTGTATGGAACAAAGAACATATTAGCTATCATTAGCCCCAAATAAAACAAGAGGAATCGCCACTTTGACGTTCCTTTAAACAACAGACTCATCCAAATAAACAAATTTAGATAAGCAATGAGAACAAACATGATTGACTCCATCAACTAACTCCACCCTTTCGCCCCTATCATAACAAAAATAAGAAGGAAAAACAGCCACGTTTCCCCTTCTTATTTTTTATGGTACTCTTTCAATCGTCCATTCCAACTGTGACTGATATTCACCAGTATAAGCGCCTGGTGAAACAGCTAACTGGAATTGATGGTTCGCATCTTGTTGCAGAGAATAATCCGTAGCATTGTTTTGAACGACTGGCAAATCCACTGCTGAGCTATCATTGATTGACAGCTTTTCTTCCCCATTCAGATAGGTCAATTGCGCAGGCAAATCTCTTGTTCCGTCAGAAAAAGATGTGGTCTGTTTGACTTTAAGCTGCCAATCTTTCGGAATTCCTGTCGTATCTTCTACAACTACCCCAACAGTTGCTTGTGGTGAAGAATAAACAGTGGTACCGGAAATAACCATGTTATTGAATTGGATCTCCGGATTGATCGATTTAAAGCTGACGTTTCCTTGATTCAATATGATTTTAAAACTTTCATGATTAGATAACTGGCCTTCTGCATCTTTGGCATAAACTTCTACTTGATTATCACCAGTGTTAAGATCAGCGAGAGAAATCTCTTGTGAGAAAGGAAGCCATGAGTCTTTTGCTGTATTGCTGACATTGTCTTGCAAGACTCTTTCTTGCCCATTCAGCTTATAAAATAAAGAAACAGCATTACTGTCTTTATCTTTCCATTCCCCATCGATCGTCAATGACTGATCTATTGGAAACACACTGATGGAGGCATTTGCTAAAGAATCAGAGAGTTTGATTTGTGGTGGTACCAATGTTTGGACAAGTGTAATAGCCGCATCGTCTTCCGCGACTTGTCCATTACTATCAGAAATTTTGATATGGACATTATTTGTTCCAATATTCCCTACATTCTTCAAGTCAACTGGGATTTCAAATGTACCATCTTCTTTAAAACTACCATCTGGAATAGGCACTTCTTTACCATCAATCGTCAATACAGGATGGATATCGTCCTTTGCACCAGCCCAAGAACCGGTTAAAGTAGTTTGATAAGAAGAATCGTCTTTTATATCGATTTTTTTGTCTTTAGTAGCTTCGTCAAATGAGATCCCTAAATTTTGGATACTTGGCATAGATGTAGCTAGAAAATGGTCCCAGTCAAAATCTCCACCGCCAATTGTTGGATCATATATGGCTGTATGGAGCGAGAATTGTTTGTTTTTCAGCGCTTCTTCCGTAACTGTTGCTTTATAAGACAAAGTGACTTTACTTCCTTTGGCCACCAACAATTTATATAACGAATAAGTATCGTCATATGGACCATCATCTAGCTCTGTGCTCGATATCGGGACTTGCTTCATTCTTCCATCATATGTCGCTGTATCATTGTATAGGATTTTTGTTGAAAAATTAAAAACTGAGATCACATTAGTTTGCAAATCCTTCGTTGGATCGACGAATTTCCCCGTATCTTCCAAACCACCTAGCTCATATTTGAATTCTGGTTCTCCTTTCAATTGAAGACCTTGTGTTTCATCAGGAAATAAAATAACAACTGATGATTGTTTATATTTATCTGGTAAAACACCATCATCTAACTTCTCTAAAGTTGTTGTAACAGTTACTGTATCTCCAACTGCAGTATAGTTAGGTGAATGGTCCTTGTCATAAGAAATCGATGCTTTGACATATCCATCAAAAATCGTTGCCTCTGGAATCTCTGGGTAATTTGCCTCTGCCGATACTTCAGTACTTTGAAAAATCACGCTGAATGCGCTGATAAAAAGCAAACCTAACACATATAATTTATTTAGTGGCTGATTCAATTTCACTTGAAAGACTCACCTACTTTTTTTGTTTAAGTAATTTGTAACTTAAAAATGCGATGATCAATAATAACAAGATTCCGACTGTGATGATAGCTGGGAGATATGAGATTCCTTTGTCTTCTGTCACTGCTTCTTTGTTGATTTTTTTGGCTTTTTCTGACTGGATCGTAAAATCAGTTGTCAGATGCCATGTTTTATCTGTATTGCCTTCGTTGGCATCGATCGTCACCGTATAATCACCAGCTTCGATCTTCTCCTTATTCAAACTGATTGGAAAGTCAAAGTTCGTATTAGGGGCAATCGACATATTCTCCTTTTTTGTTTCATAAAGAACATCTTTTGACCCTTTTTTCGTGATTTTCGCATCAAAATTAACTTTGCTGATGATTCCAGGTGTTGGATTTTGCACATTAGCAAACACAGTCGTATAGGAATTTTGCAGACCAGCTTTTGCTGAGTTCAGTTTCAAATCGGGCGTGACGGCATCTGTATCGTTTTGCAATTTCACACCAATCACGTACGCATATTTATTACGGATTGCTGTTCCGTCTACTTTTTCACTTACATTATCTTTTTTGCTGATGTGTATTCCACCAAGAATGATGCCTTTAAAATGATCTTTTGGCATTTGAACTTGGAAAGTCACATCTTTGGATTCACCAGCTTGTAATTCAATTTCTTGATTTTTAGGAGTGACTAGCTGATTCAATACATATTTAGCAGACGGATCTTTCTTCAAATCTGTTTGTCCGTAGTCAATGACCCCGTTACTGTTTGTGGCAGCATTATTAACATCTACGTTAAAAATCGCTTTTTCTTTTGCTGAGTTAGCTAAATGGATTGAAATCTCTTTTTTTTGATTTGGATCTAATTGCAAATCAAAGTAAGAAACGTTTTTATTTTTTTGAAAGTCGGGAATATTTGCATTGACGCTATACGCTGATTCATTTGAATCAGCGTATGTCGTCAATGGCATCACTACAATACTTAATAAACTAAGAGCAGCAACAAACAATGATTGAAGTTTGTTCATTTTTCTCTCCATTCTAAGCAGTTGGGCCTGCTGTGAGTGTCCAAGTGATCGTTGCCGTGTATTCTTTTGCTTCAACAGAACCTGAAGGCACTTTTAACTGTATTTTATCATTGTCTCCTTTAGTCCCTTGGAAGACGTCTACCCATGAACCTTGTCCTTGCAAACTGTCGGCGGTCATTACTGGTTTTGCTTCCGTATTGTCAAAAACCACATCGTGTGCTGTTGGGTTTTCGCTAGTGTTATCTGAAGTTGTTTGGATTTTCCCACCATTGAATGATAATTCCGCACCTTTTAATTCTGAATGATCTTCCGCTGTAAAATGAGAAGCGGCTGCTGTTAATATCCACCCACCTTCTACCCCTCGTTTATCAGTGATTTGGACATTGGCTTCTGTATTTTCTGCATGATAAACTTGCTCACTTGCTGAGATTTCTTGTGTACCGAAAGTGATATCAGATACATGGTCAATTGATAATGGTCCATGATCGCCTGTTCCATGGTCGTCAGGATTATCTGGAATCAATGGATCAACTGGATCATCATTTCCACCTGTAAATGTAATCTTTGCTGTAGAAGTGGCAGAATCTTTGGTTGGCTCTGTTTCATCTGCTTGTACGTTTAATGTGCTTAATAATGAGCTTGATAGCAATACTGTCGCTGCTAATGTGTAAAATACTTGTTTTTTCATCGTTGTTATTCTCTCCTTATTTGTACATAATAAATGTTTAATTAAGCTGGTGCGTCTGACAAAGTCCAGACAAGTGTAGCTGTGTAATCACCCACTAAGTTACCTGATGGGACTTTAAGAGTGACATTACCTGGTTCCATTTCATCTGCCCATGTCCCTAAACCAGTATTAGCAGCTGCTGACATGATGTTTTGCGCATCATTATTCACTACTACTTTGCTTGTAGTAGGAGCTGCAGAACTGTTGTCTTCCACGGTTTCTGGTGTACCAACTGGTAATGTCAATTCTGCACCACTCAATGTTTTATCTTCTGAAGTAAATCCTGGTTTTTCCGCATCATAATTTACTTGCAAATTCCATCCAGCACCAGTTCCTCGTAGATCTGAAACTTGGACTTCGGTTGTTAACGCTGGTTTTTGAGCAGTATATGTTTCGGTTTTTCCTGAAATCGTTTGTTTCCCAAAATCGATTTTTGACATATAATCGATACGCAAGTCCCCAGTATTTCCAGTTGGATCATTTGAAGGAGGATTATCATCAGGGTCGATTGGATCAATTGGACCTACAGGATGATCTGGATCTTGTGCCGTCAAACCAATCTTTGCAGTGCTTTTCTCATTGAGGTTATCTGCATGTACAGCTAATGTTCCTGCCAAAAGTGTTGTACTGATTAATGCTGCAGCTAAAATTGTTTTTTTCATTCTCTATTCCTCTTTCTTTTCCAAAATATTAAAAACAAACTGATTACTAAAAGAAATACTCCACCCCAAGTAATAAATGATTGCTGAATCTCGTTGGTTTTTGGGTATTTCTTTGGTCTGGATTGATCTGCCGATTGATCGGTATCTTGTGAGGATGGTACGGATGGATCGGTTGAGCTTTGCGGAACACTTCCTTCAAAAGTGATACCTACACTACTTTTTTCACTTGCAGCAAACACCACTTGGTTGAAAGCAGAAAGTTGTATCAAGCAGCTCAACACAAAAACCAATGTCAAACATTTTCTAAATCTTTTCATGAAAGCTCCTCCCATTTTTCTTTTCGAACACCTCCAAAGTTATAATCTTCATTTCTTTGTAATGATTACAATCCAGAACAACGGTTATTATAGCTGATTCATTTCCGTTCTTTTTTTATTTGTAAGCGCTTATTTAACAGGTTATGTAAATTTATTTATTTTTTTTGATTTAAAAATGAAAAAATACAAAAGCAAGACTGTCATACGTCTCGCTTTTGTATTGAAATTTCTTCGATTAGAGATACTTATTACTGTTCAAAAGCTTCTTTGAAACGGTGAATCAATTCATTGACTACAGGTGATAAAATCCGATTCTTTTTCCAGACTAGCATACAGTTCGTTTCAATCATTGGGTCAAGCGGAACGAATGTCACTCGCTTTGAATGATGACTTACAGCACCTTCTATGACTAAAGCAGCGCCTACCTGATTCTCAATTAGCGCAAATACATTGAAAATCAAATTGTACGTTCCTGTGATCAGCAACTGCTCCTTTTTTATGCCTAACCAGTCAGCAAACATTTGCTGTATTTCTGGACGCTTTGAGATCAAAAGAGGTACATTCGCAAAGTCTTCTTTTGTTATCGCGTCTTTTTTTGCGAAAATAGCATTTTCTGAAATGAGCAATCCCCATTTTTCCTTTCTTGGTAATAAAATCGTTTCGTATTTATCTGTATCTACTGGATCTAGCAAAATCGCTAAATCTAACAGGCCTCTTTCTAGTCGCTCCGTGATATCATCACTTGTTCCACTGTGGATATGAAATTGAACGTTGGGATAATCACGGATCAGCTTTTCTAGTAATAGTGCCAATATATTCGAATTATCAGCTTCCACACAGCCAATCGTAAATCGTCCGCTGAATAATTGCTTTTTTTTGTTCTCGAATTCTTGAGTGGTTTGATTTGTCAAATCCAAAATTTCTTCTGCCCGGCTTTTTAGAAAATAACCTGCTTCTGTCAAGATCATTTTGCGGTTTTCGCGTACAAACAGTTCTGTTCCTAGTTCCTCTTCTAGCTCCTTCAGTTGTCGGCTTAAGGTTGGTTGTGTAAGATGTAGAACTTCTGCGGCTTGAGAGATTGTTCCTTCTTCTGCAATTGTCCAAAAATATTTTAGTAAGCGTAATTCCATAGTAATGCTCCTTGATTTTTTACTTGATACATTCCATTTTATTTCTAGATAACACACGATCATATTTCTTGATTTTTCCTTGTAAACGTTCTAAGCATTCTTGCATTTCAGCAATTTTTTTCGTCAAAAGTTCACTTTCTTCAATCAAAAGCTTACGCCGCTCAAATACAGTTGCTTCTCCTTCGCTAGATAGGCGAATATATTCAATCAAAGACTCGATCGATAATCCGGCATTTCGCATACAGATCGTAAAGTCGACCCATTTTAGGTCTTCTTCTGTATAATCACGGATTCCGCCTTTTGTCCGATTAACTGGTGGAATCAACCCGATTCGTTCATAATAGCGCAATGTATCGGCCGAAATGCCCTTTTCTTCACTGACTTGTTTGATATTCATCTGATCACTCTTTCTCTTAATTTCTTGCCACTTTATTTATGTATTTTATTTATTCTACAACTTTAAGTGTACTCCAAGTCAATACTCATTTCTATTAAAACTAAGCTGGATTATCTATATCGGTTGTTTGTGTATTATTTCAAATAAAAAAGTCTTGTTTTTTTATTCTTTTTTGGATATACTTTTAACAATTTAGGGAAATTTTAGGAAAAGGGGTATAAAAATGACAACGTATCAGCGAAAGGTATTATTATCGACATCGGCGGGAATTGCTTTAGAGAATATGGATATTATGTTTTTAGCTTTTTCATTATCTTCAATGATTACTTCTTTTCATATTAGTGGTACGCAAGCGGGTTTCATTTCAACGATCACTAATTTGGGGATGCTCATTGGAGGTATTTTTTTTGGCATCATAGCTGATAAATATGGACGTGTGAAAGTATTTTCTCAAACAGTCCTTCTGTTTTCGATTGCTTCTTTATTGATGTATTTTGCTTCAAACATCTACTTGGTTTATCTCTTTCGCTTTATCGCAGGTGTAGGAGCGGGAGGAGAATATGGGGCATGTATGTCCTTGATTTCCGAAAGTTTTTCAAAAAAACAAATTGGACGAGCTTCTTCGGTTGCTGGTATTGGTGCGCAGGTCGGTGCGGCTTTGGCTGCGATTTTAGCCGCTGTGATCATTCCAACGTTTGGTTGGAAGATGTTGTATGTCGTAGGTGTACTGCCGGTGTTGATGGTCTTGTTGATTCGTCGCGGCTTGACTGAACCAAAGGAATTCAAATCTGCACAATCCGCCGAAAAGAAAACCAAACTTAGCAGACTGTTTGAATCCAAACATCTTGCTTGGCAAACATGTGGCCTTAGTATCATGGTGACTGTCCAAATCGCCGGCTATTTTGGGTTAATGAATTGGCTGCCTTCGATTATGCAAGATCGATTAGGACTTTCGGTTTCTGGATCTTCATTGTGGATGGTCAGTACTATTTTAGGCATGTCTTTGGGGATGATGACTTTTGGCATGATCATGGATAAATTGGGGCCTAAACTAGCCTTTTCTCTGTTTTTAATTTGTTCATCCTTATCTGTCTATCTACTTGTGTTAGCCCATAGCCAGTGGAGTTTGGTAGCAGCCGCTGTGATAGTCGGCTACTTTATCAATGGCATGTATGGTGGATATGGCGCAGTGATTAGTAGTTTGTATCCAACAGAAATCCGCGCGACGGCGAATAATTTCATTATGAACCTTGGACGAGCTGTTGGTGGTTTTTCTTCTATCGTCATCGGTTTCTTGATGGATCATTATAGTTTAACTGCCGTAATCTTGTTTTTGAGTGGTATTTACCTAGTCAGTCTGCTGGTCTTGACAACTCTTACTGGTGTTACAGCATTAAAGGAAAGCTTGCAGCATTGACATTTGCTTCTGTAAATGACAAGAAAGAGGTGTGACAAAAGCTTGCATCTGCGGTAATAAGACCAGCCAAATCAAAAACATGAGACACTGTTTCCGTTTGGCTGGTCGTATTACTTAATGCAGGACAGCTTTTTCAACTGCTAATTTCCTTCTATCTGGCGGCGACTATTCTTTGACGTCCGTCATTTCAAAGTACTTTACTAATAACTTCGCATAACGAAAAACTGTGGATACACTCGTATATTGAGCGTCTGCATAATCTTCCAAATTTTTCTCAGGATGTTGATACATGAATTCAATCAAATGATAATTATATGATTTTCTGTAGAAATGAAGATAAATAGTGTAGATTGGGAAGTTCTCCTGCTTTTCCATAGAAAAGCGCCGATTATTCTCATTCTTCAAAATGACCTTATCAGGATATTTCTAAATCTGTTAGATAATTCAAGATAGACTTACTTGATACCTTCAATTCGTTTTGTAGCTCTTCTATTGAACACCAACGTTCTGTTTCCAGCAGTAAATGAATCATTTTAATTTTTTTGAGAAACTTTTGTTAAAAAAGTCTGCATATTTTCTCCTTCTGTATCTACTTTACTATACTACATACAAGAAAAAAACGGATACAAATATCCCACTGCAAAACAGTTAATGGTGCATAAACCTGTTATTATTTCTCTTTTTTTCCTAACCATTCTCTTGATATGAATCATTGAATCGTTTATTATATAAATGTCAATAATCTAATAATAAAATAACATACATATTTTATTATTGCATACTTAATAACAGAACTATAGCAAAAAATCCCGTGTATCAACACGGGATTAGATTAAGTTTCCTCAATCACTATTCATAACACAATTATTATAACAAGTAAGTAAACAATTGAAAAGGGCATTTATTGAAAACGGTTGTTTTTTACTTAAGGAGGAAATTTAGTGAAAAAATTAGTTGCGTTGTTTTTGGTCGCAGGAAGTTTGTTAAGTGGGTGTGGTGCTACTACTTCTACTACTCAAAGCACAAGTTCAGCTTAGGCTTCCAGCAGCAGTACCACGATCTCCGAAAGTACGGCAGATTCATCGAAAGAACAAGAACAAATTGAAAAGAAAAAAGAAGAAGAAAAACAAAAAGCGGAAAAAGCTACACTAGAAAAAAAAGTGACAGAAGCGGAATCTGCTTTGTCACAAGCTGAAGCAAATCCTACAAAAGAAAACTATGCAACTGCTTCAGCAGCTATCCAAGCGCTACCTGAAAACAAGCAAGAGTTGACTAGCCGTCTTGCTGCAATTGATTCCACGATCAAAGCAAAAGAAGCAGAAGAAGAACGGAAAAAGCAAGAAGAAATTGCACGACAACAAGCAGAACAAGCGCAACAGGAAGCAATCGCACAGCAACAAGCAGAACAGGCGAGGCAAGAAGCAATCGCACAGCAACAAGCAGAACAGGCGAGGCAAGAAGCAATCGCACAGCAACAAGCAGAACAGGCGAGGCAACAAACCGCAGCTGAACAGGCCTCTCAGCAGGCACAAGCCGCAGCTCCTGAGCAAAATAATGAACAAACTGTCTATGTCACACCGACCGGTTCAAAATACCATACACATAAATGTGGAAATGGTACGTATACCCCTGCCACTTTAAGCGAAGCTCAAGCTCGTGGTTTAACCCCTTGCTCCAAATGTTATGGAAACTAATTCAAAAGTTATACTAGAGTAATAAAATTCTTCTGAAACATAAAAAAATAGAAGCTGGCGTTCCAGATAGTAAACCAAAAATAGCAGTTTACATGTCCATTTCGTCAGCTTCTCTCTTTTTTCATTTAGTCTGTTTCCTCTGCTTTTTGGACATCTTCATTCATTCTTTCTCAATCAAATAATACACCTCTTTTTCTTTTCGCAGTTTGTATCTTCCTTTTTTCAATTTCATTGAAAACTGTTTCGAATGTTTATGTTTTACACGGATTTTAAGTAGGAGCTCCTCATGTTGCAAGCGATATTTCCCACCTTTTAAATCAGAAAATCTCACTAGTCCGTATTCATCAGAAGCTTTCACAAATGGAACTTTTTCTCTAATAATATAGTGTTTGCCGTTGAGCGTTTTTACAGAAAAGACCATTCCTTCGATTGGTCGTCCGTTTGTGTTCTTTACATAAAAAGATAAAGGATAGTTTCGTTTAGCGATGGCCAAAGAATCTAAATAAGCGATGAGTAGCCAAACTAAGCCGATCGATCCAAGTAGTATACCGATAAACCAAATAAAAAATTTCCATTTTTTCCATTGATCAATTCCTTGGATCGCTTTTTTTGCCTCTTTTGCTTGATAAGGAATACGATGCCCCGTCACAAGCAGTCGATGTGTATTGACCATATATGGAGTGCAGGTAAGCAAAGTCACGAGGTCCCTACCTTTTTGGATACCCAAAGAATCTACTTCATCAGGTAAGACCACTTGAATTTTTTCTACTTGATACGCCAATGTCTTTCCATTGATCTGGATAAAAAACTGGTCTCCTTTTTTCAACTTAGGCAAATCTGTAAATAATTTTGCTTCTGGGAGACCACGATGCCCAGAAAGAACGGCATGGGTGCTTTTTCCGCCAGTCGGATAAGAACTTCCTTCCAATAATGACGTTCCTTTTTGCAAAAATATTTCCGTTGTCTGATCGAATATGGGTAAGCTGACATTGATTTTTGGGATTTCGATGACTCCAAGCATATGTTCCATAAAAAAGGCATTACTAGGTAAATCTTTTAATGCTTTTGCATCAACTGCTTGGTTGAAACTAGCTATCCCTGGTGATACGTTTTGCTCTGCCAGCTGTTGATTTTTCTTTGTCATTTTTTCCTGCTGTTTTTTTATTTCTTCTGAATTCTTACTCGATGCCTGTTTTTGATAATGGATGATCATCTGCTGGGCAAGAAAATCATTCAGTGAATCTTCTACAAAAGGATAAGAAAAGATCCCGATCCCAACGACTAAAAGGATTGCCATGAAGATGTCCAGTATTCTTATTCTGCTTTTTTTCATCATGTCCACCTATTTTCTAATATGTATATGAAGAGGTTGTGAAATCAGCGCCTTGACCTAAGTATTAGAGAAGCAAACGGAAAAATAGTTCCTCATATTTTACCGTTTGTTGAGCTAATACCGAGAGACCGACCACTTCTGTCACAACCTTTCTCCCCATTTGAATCACTGTCGTTTATTTATCGTATGATTTTTGTTTCCAATAGTTTAAGCTTCTGTTTCTTGATGGCGTTTTTTGAAGTAGATCACTGCTCCTCCAACTAAAGCAATACCTACCAAGATGAATACGATGATCCCCATACCACCAGTTGAAGGCAAGATTCCTTTAGGTTGGTTATCAATCGTTGTTTCATCAGAAGTTGTTGGATCATCATCTACTGTAAATTCAGTGTACGCAGCTTCATCCTTAGGTAATGCGTAGCCTTCTGGTGCTTTTGTTTCTTGAAGGCAGTATGCCCCTTGTTTCAGCCCTTCGATTGAAAATTTCCCTTCTGAATCAGAAATCAATGTCACTTCTTCCCAGTCAGAACCTGTGACTTCATCTGACCAAGCATATGGGTATTCTCCTGAGGTAAGGTTTGCTATTTTTTTCATTAATTTAACAGTTGGATCTTTTGCTCTTAGAATAGAAAATTCTGAACCCGCTAATTTTTTCTTGCGTGTTCACATCTTGTTTGATGAAGTGGAAATCACCGTAGTTTTGGACGTTTTCTACAGTAATCGTGTTATCTGTAGTTGTATTTTCTCGGTTGACTACACCGTTTGGATTCCCAAAATCGGCTTCATCTGCGCCATGGATGATTCCGGTTGTTTGTTGCAATTTTCCGTTTTCTACTACAAATGAGGTTTCTTTTTGTGGATCGGTCAATTGATAACCATCTGGTGCTTTTGTTTCAACTAAAGTATAATTGCCGTCTAGTAACCCATTGACACTGATGGATCCTTCAGTATCAGTTGTGAACGTTAATGCTGATTCGGCAGGACCATAAAGAGCGACACCGGTGTTTTCATCAAAACCAGTCACAAATTGATTGTCTGAATTTTTGATCTGGAATTGCGCCCCTGCTAACTTATCTACCCCTGAGAAGTTCCCAGCTTTTTGGATTTTGATATTGCTTTCTTTGATGACATTTTTAGCATATAGATGAATCGTGTCTAAAGGTTTGTCAGGATCTGATGAATCAGGGTTGTAAAAGGGTAAGCTTAACACGATATTTGGCGACGTTTCAACACCAGGTTTTGGTGTTTCTACAAAGACGTATACAGCATCTTTCCCTTCAGATTTACCTGGAAGAGTCAAGTTAGCTAATCCTTCACCAGAAGTCGTTACACTTGCAAAGGGTGTAGCGTCTGCTGGAACTGCTGTATCTTTACTTGGATAGTACGTAGCAGTGATGTCGTATACATTGAATTCTACGCCATTCAATGGCTCGCTATTCGGAAATGTCAATTCCGTTCCGTTGTTTATTTGATTTTCTGGTGCTGAAGTGAATTTCAATTTATGCAAATTAACCGTGACATTTTCTGGTGTAGGTGATACGGCTGCAGAAACATCTGCAGTTCCTAGGCTGAGAATGAAAGGAAGCAACATAATAGTAGTTCCTAGAAGTGCCCATATTTTTGTTTTGATGTTTTTCATTTTATTTCCCTCCTATTGTTTCCTTTTTGTTGTTTTTTACAAAACCAAGCTGTCCCTGTTGAAAGGACTAGCAACAACCCTAAGATTGAAAAACTTCCAAGCATCTCTTCGTTTGTTTTTGGAAAGCTTCCTCCACTTTTTTCATTTGATGGGCCATTCGTCTGCATCTGAACTGGCGTTTTTCCGTTATTTGTCCGATTTGCTTCTGGCTCGTTGATGATTTCCAATGGTATAGGATGAAGTGGATCATAACTGCCTTCTTCAACTTCAAAGAGAATTGGTGCTGGACTCCATACATATCCTTTAGGCGGCTTGATCTCAACTAGTTCGTAGCTTCCAAAAGACAAACCATGGACAGAAAATGTTCCATCTTTACCGGAAGTAAAAATCGTTGCTCTCGGATCATCTTTGGCTACCCAGTGATTTATCCCATTTTCTTGCGCTAAATATTGGTTATCTCTTTTGACTAGAAATTGAGCATCTGCCAGTCTTTGTTTCGTTTGCCCATCCACTTTGACAAATTGTTTGCCACCTGTTTGGATGGCAAGATGTGTTTCTACTGTTTGATTGTCAGTCGTCAAACGTACCTCGTTGTCAAATGTCGTTTTTTCACTGTTTTCTTTCAATGTCATTTGGTAACGGATCGTTAATTTTTTCCCAGCAAACGAACTGAGATCTTTTCCATAATCTGATAATACAAAACCATGTTTTGTTTTTTGTGTATGAAATGTATAAATCTTTTCTCCACCAATCAAAAGATCGATGGTTTCTGATTCTAAACACAACTGAGGATCAGCTGTATCTTTAATCGTATAGGTTCCTATCTCGTTGATGTTCTCAGGAATTGTGGTGGTGATGAGATAAGGTACTTTATCCCCATCTGCAAAATCTGTCTGCTTGTTCTCTACTTTTTTTGTTAATGTGAGTGCAGCAGGTATTTTTTGTTCGCTCTTGGGATACAAGTGGATGGTCGTCAATTTATGATTAGATGAATCTGTCACAGGAAGCACGACGACAAATGGTGCTGATTTTTCTTTTACTTGATCTGAAGATTTTATTTCCGCAAATCGATAAACAGCGTCACGACCTTGCTCGTCTTTGTCCGATACACGAAAAGAAGCAATGCCCTCTTCCCCGTCTACTGTTTTTGTTACACTTTCTGCCAGTATTTTTCCACTGTCACTTTTTTGTGCTAGCTTTCTTTGTGCATCTTCTACACTACTTCCTTCTGATCGCAGCTTGTAAAATTCATCCGAGACATCATATATAGCAAAAGTAACACCGTTCAACCCTTTTGCCTCCTGAAAGTTATCTGGACTATCCATTCCGTCGTTTTGACTGATACTTGGCATCTGTTCGCTTTCGAACATTCGATTATGCAAAGTAAATGTGATGGGTGATTCTCTAGCTGACACAGTCGGAGAACCAATAAAAAATCCCAGCAGGATAAAAAAGAGAACAGCAAACCTATCCACACGTACATTTTTTGTTTTTTTCATCGCTGTTCACCTGCTTTTCTCTTACGATGGATAAAATAAAAGAAGCCAGAAAAAATAAAGATCATTCCTAAAAAGATAAAGGGCAGTAGACCTATCCCGCCTGTCGAAGGAAGTAAGAGAGTCGGATTGATCGTCAACTCAGCGGTATCTGTTGCGGTAATCGAATAATTATTGTTTACAGTTCCTTCCCCTAAACTAATCGTTACTATTTGTGATCCAATATCTGTCCGGCTGTTAACTGTTAGTGTATAATCCAATGATTCACCTGAGACAACACCAGTAACGTGGACATTTCCAATCGGAATCGAGTAACTTTGGGCATCATAGTTAAAGGTCGCGTCCTCGACAGTAATCACTGCATCAGCTTTATTGATGGTATAGATTCCTGATGTGTTAGCTATATCATTAAATGTCATCTTTGGGTTTGCTGCTTTGACTTTATCTATCCCGCTTTTCGTTAATTTGATTGCATAGCTGCCAACGTTAAC
The DNA here is from genome assembly GCF_035725965.1 of Enterococcus sp. E5-162. Lineage (NCBI taxonomy): Bacteria > Bacillati > Bacillota > Bacilli > Lactobacillales > Enterococcaceae > Enterococcus > Enterococcus sp. E5-162. The sequence continues at coordinate 33,537 of NZ_JAPRFV010000017.1, forward strand.
CATATTTTTTGCTGATTGTGTATTTACTGTGTAGTCCGTGTTGCTAAGTGTCACTTGCTCTGGAATAAGCGAACTGGTGACACCTTCTGCTAGCTTGACATGGATCGACGGGATTCCTGCTTTTCCATCATATGTCTTACTGCCACCGAGCTCTACCATACCGCTGATTGGCTTGATCGTATAGATATCAGATGTCTGCACGATAGTAAATAGATAGTTTGTTCTGGCAGCTAGTTTAGCTAATCCGCTTTCTGTCAATTGCCAAGTCGTATAGGTTCCAATTTCAGTAGGCGCAGTTACTTCAACTCCCTTTTCATTCATCGCTTTGAAATCAGTTGGATTCCATGTGATTTGATCAATACTGAGATCATTGTTTAAAAGGGATGTTGATTCTGTTTTATCATTAAAGGTATATTTAACGATCGGTACAACAGAAAGACCATCATAGTACTTATTGCCATTTACATTGATTGATACTGTTGCATTTGTCTTATAATATAGGATGACTTCAGAGATTTGTTTTCCATTTGCGTCCTTTACGATTACATTTCCATTTGTATCTAAACTAGCTGAAACACTCGTTGCTGATTGGTTCTTTGTTTCTGTCGCTGAAACAGCAGTAAAGGTATATCCGCTGATAGTAGGCACATTAGTCGTCAGGTCTTGTGCAGCACTTCCGTAAGTAAGATTCATTATTTTAGAAGGAGCAATCGTTTGTCCAAAATAGTCTTGATACTTAATAGTAATTGGTGTTTGTTTGCCTGTATAGGTCACCGTATCGACGTTACTTTCTAAGGCTGTGAAAGAACCGTTTGTTTGTGCAAAAGAATAGCCCGCTACTGCTGTTGGAATAATAACCACTTTGTCACCCACATGGATTCCAGATAATGTAGTGCCGTATGTTCCAGTTTGTACTATTCCGCCATTAACAGTATAAGAAAATGTTCCAGGTTGGTTTGCATTGACTTGGACTGATGCTGATTGAGTAGGAGTTTCGATGGCATTTTCACCTGAACTATCAACAACTTTTCCATCATCAATGTAATAATTAACATAATGAATGTAGCTATCAGTAGTTGTTTTGATACCGATAGAAAGAGATTGCAAATCTAGTCCTGCTGAGGGAATTGTATTTTGATTAATAAAAGGATAACTTCCATCAGCATTTGTAGCACTCCCAGGACTAATGTTTGCTTTCATATAAAGTCGAGACGATGAACCATTCACTACTTCTCTAGCAATATATAAATTTTGAATATCCGTCTGTCCATCAATAAAAGCAATCGCTTTTGTGATACCTATGATCTTTGCTTTATCAGCACTTAATGTTCCATTCACAGCAATAATGACTCCATCTTTGGCATATATCACTGTATATCCATCTGGTAAGGTATGTCCGTTGAAAATCGTAGTGGCCGCAATAGCGCTAAATGTTTGACTTCCACCTGTTTCTGAATAAGCTTTTTCCCCTGCTGCTTTTGCAGCTGCGATTTCTTCTTCTGTTGGATCAATCAGCTGAGTCGAGGATGCAGTTGTGGTTGTCTTATTGTTGCTAGACTGATTGGTACTTTCTGTTGACTGTACTTCAGAAGCGGGTGGACTATTTGTCTCCTCTATCGTTTGGTTAGTAAAATTTGACGTTTCTGTATAAACGTTTACATTCCTATTGGATAAACTTCCTAAAAAAGTAAGAATCACGATTATCGAAACTGCAATAATACGCAAGTGTTTTCTTCGAGATACAGCTTTTAGTCTAAAATCAAAATGTTTTTGACATATACATTGGATTTTATTTTGAATTTTCTTGATCATTTTCACCCCTCCTCTCAATAAAAACGTTATCAAATAAGCATGTGCACGTTATTCAAAATCTAATTTTTACTATTTTATTGATGTATGGAAAGTTTGGATCCTTTCTATTCTCTTTTTATTTCTAAGATTATTCTATTCCTCGCGCTTAATAGAAAAGATTTATTTTTAAATAAAAAATACTCTTTTTTTACGATTATTAAAAAAAAAAGATAAAACTTGATGAATTGAAGTATTGCTTAATTTTGGAAGCTAGGGGGGAAGAATAAAAGCATATATATTGTTTCAAGAACGAAATCTTGTTATCTTTTTAAAGGACATTTGTCCAAAATCTAATTTTAGGAGGTACGTTTTGACATTTATTCGTACAAATAAAAGAGAATTATCTTTATTCATTCTTTATTTTTTATTCATAGGATTTCAATTAGGGATCCTTCCATTAGCCTTATTATCTATGGTAACGAACAGTGATTTAATACATTCAGAGTTTGTTGTGTTCGCGGTTAACTTATGTATTCCTTCTATTATTGGAATCATTTTGTTTCGTAAAGAGATCATAGAAAGTTTTTCTTATTTCAAAGAAAAAACTTGGCTGAGAATTGCTAGTATATTTTTTTGGGTAGGCTTGATCTTTTTAGTAGATGTCTTCACGCAATACATTTTAGGTCCCACTAACCAATCAGCCAATCAGGAATATTTATCGCAATTAGGAAAACAAACGCCGCTATTTTTGACTTTGATTGTTTTTACTTTCTTTGGCCCGATTTTAGAAGAACTTATTTTTCGTCATCTTTTAATTAATTGGCTTTCTCAATCTATTGGTTTAATTTTGTCTTCTTTGATTTCTATTTTTCTATTTACATTTATTCATGTAACGCATCCAATTGATTTTTTCATGTACGCTCCTGGAGCGATTTTACTGACGATTGCTTATTTAACTGCGAATCGCTCATTAGTTTTTATCATAGTTATCCATATTTTGAATAACGTTCTTGGCTTTGTATTATAGATACAGATGACAAAAAAAGTTCAAGTATGCGGCGTAGAACCAATATCGCATACTTGAACTTTTTTCAATTAGTATAAATTAAAACTTCTAATTTTCAATTTCCATCATCTGATATGCCCGACCGCCTGAACTTCTTTTGAAAAAGCCGAATGTGATTAGGTAACGCCTTTGTTCGACATAATCAGCACTAGAAAATACGTCCATCAATATCGAATTGACTTCTGTTTCTGTATAGATTACTCCATGTTCGAATCGTTTCAAGACTTCTTTCAGCAGGATGTATTTCTTTTTTGTTGCGCTTGGTACTTGTTTTACTTTTCCCTCCTTCATAAATGTCTCCAAAACTTTCATTTTCTCTTGCTCCGTATAAGTATAAATCATCTTCTTTCTCCTTTTGATTCTAAGAATATTCCATTTATGTTAGAATATTCTGTATTTTTTGTTAAAGCGGTTACTCTCAAGAAAGATATTATCATATGGCTCTTTTTTTTACTAATATTTGTCGATAGACTCATCCTAATAAGTTATTCGCCCATTCGAGTAATTAAAAAAATACTGAATCAAGAGTAACGCATTACATGATGAGAACAAAAAAAGAACCCTTGAACTCCAAGGGTTCTTTCTCTGTCTGATAACGATGATTAACGACGGATTTCTTTGATACTTGTGAAAAGTCGTTAAAGTATTGATATAAAAAGATTTTTATTACCTCTGACTACACTTTGACTAGTTTATGAAAAATTGGCTCTTTAAGAATCCTATAATACCAGCGTTTTCACCGTATTTTAGTCTTCCAAAGAACGAAATGCAAGTAATGGTTTTACCTTTTCATTATTAGTCAAATGACGGTAGATTTTTGAAGTCGTTTTGTCCGTATGACCTAATCGATCCTTCAAGACATCCCAACTACAATACTCGGCTACTAGACTAGCCATTGTGTGGCGAGCTAAGTGAGTATGGAATGACTTTCCAATCCCTGACCGCTCCACGCACCGCTTAACGTGATCATTTACATATTCCCTGCGATAAGGCACCCCACGTTTACTAGCATCGAGATAAACAAATAAATAAGTCTCATCCACAATAAAGCGATGATGCCCTCTCATCTCAGCTAAAGCACGAATCAATTGCTTTAGCTTTTCCATCGCCAATGGTGTTACCGGCACTCGTCTAGCAGAACTAACTGTCTTAGTAGTTTCAATACGAAAATCTTTACTCTTTCCTTTAACCGCTGTCTGTTTATAGAAGAGAATTTCATTTCTTTGAAAATCAATATCTTCTGGTTGTAAAGCAAGTGCCTCACTAACACGGCAGCCTGTATAGAATAGAACATGAAAGAGAACTGACATAGGTAATTCTTCATGGACAATCCCATAGTTCAAGAACGTCCTCAACTCATCTACCGTCAAAAACTTATCTTCCACATTATTGACAGCTTCTTTCAAATCCCGAACGGTTACTTGATACTTAGGTATTCTGACTGTCTTCATTGGATTTTCACTTACTAACTGCTTTTTGAGACAGTACTTGAAAACCATGTTTAGGACTTGAATCAGAGATTGTAGACTATTTTTAGCATAGCCTAGGTCTGTACCGTTGAGGCCTCGTTCCTTCAAGTTGAAAACCAACTCTTGTAGTTCATCTGATGATAAATCACAGAGTCGTTTATTGCCAATCCAACGATTGATGATAGTCAGTTGTTCTGCTCGCTTATCATAGGTCGATTCTTTTTGTTCATTTAAGGACCGGTAATATTGAAACCATTTTTCACCTACAACGCTAAACTTGTCGTTGCTTGCAACAATCCTTTTCTTGTGTCGTTGCTCCTTTTCCATTTCCAGATAAGCAAGTTGTGCTTCCTGTTTTGAATTGAAACCACGTCTTGTTGTTCGAAATGCTTGAAAATACCAAGTGACTCTGCCAGTAGAACTAATTTGTTTTTTAAAACGATCTTTTGTTTTCATTTATTGATTCCTCCTATTTCGAAGGAACCCAACAAGCGAAAAATCTTTGGAAATCTTTCTATCTATGCTTCCATTGTACCGCATCCTAATAAAAAGATGTAACCTATAAAGATCGAAGTAGTCACATTTGTTCACGAAAGCCATCTGCATCACTCTTCCTCATCCATTCTAAAACATCGTCTCGCAGGTAGTGTCCTCGAATTCCATACCAACAAGACGGAAAATCGCCAAGTTTGACCAAGCGATTTAACGTACTATCACTGATTTGAAAAAGACGTTTCAAATCAGTATTAGTAAGTACTAGTGGTAGTTGCGCCATAGCAAGTAGCCTATCTGTGTATTCTTCTAGTTTCTTTTGCAAGTACGGATAAAAATCAGTTTCAAGAACTCTTTGATTAGTAGGATATTCCAATTGCTTCACCTCTTCTCTATCGTAAAAAATCTTCCCAGTATTTCTAAACAAAAATTAGGTATCATAAAGCAATGACGTAGATAAGAAAAATCAAGTCTTAAAAATAGTAGTTTTTCATCTATCAGCTGCTCTGCCAAAGCACATAGGAATCTCACCTCCCCCCAGTAATGGCGGGCCAATTTGGTTACGGAAGTATCATTATCTAGTTTTCATCTTTACATTTCACTATTTCTGTCGCTCCGATCATTCGATCCTCCTGGCGTAATAAAATGTAAGATTAAAAAACTAACGTACTGATAGATTCATGTTTAATTTTCAATGGACATGGCTTTTCAGCCTATGATAATCTTCTAGAAATGAATCTAAAAAACTTCCATAGAATGAAAATTGGAAAGAGGAAGGCACTACTAGCGACTGACATCAAAGGTCAGGATTTTTTCAATTAGTTTGGTTTCCAAGTTTCTACGCAAAAACTCATCAATATAAACAGACGATGTAGAACCAACTTCATAGTTATTTCGCAATGAAAGTCTGATAATATACTTCTGATAGTGATGAAGAACCTCTGTGATTGCCACTGGCTCCCCAGAAACTGCCGAAACAATTGTCTCTACTTTTAATGAAGAAATAGCCTTATTAGTGTCATTATTCATGGCTATTTTCCTCCAAATACTTCCTTAACTCTTCTTCAGCTTTCCTTCGTTGGTACCACACACCGCCAACACTCATCCCAATTATTTCCCCTATTTCACGATCGTTGAATCCAGCAAAATAATAAAGTAAGATAATTTTTCGTTTAGGTTCGCAGAGTTGGTGAATTGCTTCTGCTACATCGAGATTTGCGACTAATAGTTCCATACCTAGAGCTAGAAAAAACTCACTATTCTCCATGGAAGTATCGTTGATTTGAAAAGATGCTAGAGCTGATTCTGGTAATTCAGTTAATGAAATTTGCCGTTCTCGGAGTCTGGCATATTGCTTTTTGATATTCCGTGCTTCATTGCGAATGACTGTTTTACAAAAGCTATCAAAGATTTGTACAACGCGGAAATCCAATAAATCTTTCATATTCTTTCCTCCTCATGTTCAAACAAAGATTTTGTAACTCATTGCTTTCCCCTTTCCACTACTAATACAATTTGGGCAGGTCTATTTTTCGAAGAATCGGAATTTTTTTCAAAAAAATAGCGCACAGACAAATTTGTCTATACGCTTCAAAAAAAATCATAATGAACATTAGTTTAGTTAGCAACAATAAATAGATTTTTTAAAAATTATCTAGTTATTGTTTTGTAGAACGTGTTCGAGTATTGCCGCTGCTTTTCCTTCAAACACGCATTCTTGGTAATTATCCGTTAGATTATCTTGATTCAATAGAACCGTAACAATCGAATCATTGTCACTGATTTCCTCGTCTTCTTCCTTGAAGGCCGCAACCTGCTCCTCGGACAAACCTAAGTCGCCAAACTTCGTCCCCGACCACGTACCATCATCGCTTTTCCCATAGGCCGCTTCCAGCTTCGTCAAAGTCTCCGCAGCTTCCTCCTCTGTCGGCATATAGCGCAACGTCACGCCAATCAAGCCAAAGCCCGGCTCAAAGACCAAGTCCGGAGCAGCCATCCCCACTTCCGTCTCCATGGCACTGGTAAAAGAGAATACCTGATATTTTTCGGGAGTGACATCCAGCGCCGCCTCTTCCACATCCAAGTCTAAGGCCTCCATAGCCTCATCTTCTCCCATCCCCCAACTAACATCTTCAAAAGGTGGCGTCCAGTCATAGGTCACATCCTCGGGCTCCTCCTGGGTAGAGCAGCCACCTAAGAAACACACTGCCAACAAGCCTAACAAAAGTTTTTTCACATTCACTCCTCCAGTCAAAATAAACTCAAAATAAATTGAAAGAACACACAATAAGCAACTACTAACATGAAATTAACCAAAATAAGTGTCAACGGCAACATTAAAATGTAGGAACCTACAATTTTAAGTTGCCCTTGACATAACTCCCTACTCCTGAAAATGCTCATGCAATGGTTGATAAAGATGATATCCTAGCAGGCAACCGATAAAGTTTAAGAAGATATCACTTATCGCAAATGTGCCAAGGTAAAACACAAACTGTATCATCTCAATCCCCACAATCGTCAGGAGAGCTACGATGACAAACTCCCGATAACGAGCCTTCATCCCATACAAAAGTCCCAGTGGTATGAAGTAGCAAACATTTAGTAGTGCCTCAAGCCAGCTTAGCCTCCCCACCCATCAAAAAGTCGATAGTATTCAGAATCAAGGCCTGATAACGGGGAGCCTTGGTGAATAAAACGGCGAACAATAAGAACAAATACACACTAAAAAATAGATAAAGATAAACTACGGATAATTTTCCTAAAGACCACTGTAGGTAAAACAACGTAAGCGCCCCATAGAACAGTACCTTACTAACAAATGCACCTCAAGATATACTTGAGCTATCAAGAAGTCTGGAGGTTTTCTATGTATAAATTAAATGAGATTGTTCCTGTCCAATTAGGAAACGAA
>NZ_JAPRFV010000018.1:0-27068 GCF_035725965.1 Enterococcus sp. E5-162
TTGTATGAACAAGCTTCTGAAATGTATGCACGCTATGGTTAGGGCACATACAGAGTACGACTATGCGTACGCGGTCTCAGTGGACCATTAACTAAACCACTTACAGTATACCACTTCTTTGCCCAGAACGAAAATTTTTTTACGAACGGGGCTTTATTTGGTGTGCCTTGATTTTGTCGCTTTCGTTACGAGCTATTTTTCTTGCACCTTTTACTTGACTAATCGTAGGAAAAAGGACGTGACAAAAGTGATGTCACATCCTTTTTTTAGTATAAATGGTATTCAAACAGCTGACCCTCGATATTCACTCAAAACGCTGGTTTCGCAACTTTTCTTTTACTTCATTATTTTTTGAAGGCTTCTTCTACTATTTCTTCATCTTTTTTTAAACCATTAAAGATCAGATTCAATATGATAGCCGTAATACTACTCATTACGATGCCATTGCCAGTGAACATTTGCAATGTTTGAGGCATTTGACTGAATAGTGTCGGCGTAATATTGAAACCTAGCCCAAATCCAACAGAAACAGCAACAATCAATAGATTTTTATCATTACTGAAATCAACTTCCAACAGCATACGGATTCCTTGGACTGCCACCATCCCGAACATGACTAACATTCCTCCACCAAGTACCGGCTCAGGAATGATTTGTGCTAACGCACCAATTTTAGGGAATAATCCTAAAACAATCAAGAAGAACGCAGAGAAGTAAATAGGTTTTCTCGTTTTGATTCCCGAAAGTTGAACCAATCCGACATTTTGAGAAAAGCCTGTGTAAGGGAATGTATTGAAAATACCGCCTAAGATAACGGCAAGTCCTTCTGCACGATATCCTTTTTTCAATTCTTCTTCTCCAACATTCTTTCCAGTAATGTCCCCAAGCGCAAAATATACACCCGTTGATTCTACCATACTGACCATAGAAATGATGATCATCAGTAAAATCGACCATACATCAAAAGTTGGCTTACCAAAATAAAAGGGTTGTGGGACATGGAACAATGGTGCATCTCCAATCGCACTCAGATCGATCATTCCCATGAAAGCAGCTAAGATGCTTCCACCGACTAAACCAATCAATACCGCGATGGAACGAATGAATCCTTTTGCCAACATTTGCACACCTACAATGAGGAGAATCGTCACAAATGCAAGTAGTAGATTTGTTTTGTCACCAAAATCAGCCGCTGTTGCATTACCGCCACCCATTTTTTCAATTGCTACTGGAATCAATGTCAAACCAATAACGGTGATAACCGTTCCTGTTACTAAAGGCGGGAATAATTTCTTGATTTTAGAAAAGATACCTGAAACTAACACAACAAAGATACCTGAAGCGATAATAGATCCATAAATAGCTCCTACTCCTTCATTAGTTCCGATCAAGATCAGCGGAGCTACTGCTTGGATCGCACATCCTAAAACAACAGGCAAGCCAATTCCGAAAAATCGGTTAACGGTCAATTGCAATAATGTTGCTAATCCACACATAAAGATATCAATTGAAATCAAGTAAGTCATCTGTTCTTGATTAAAGCCTAGTCCTGTACCGATCAAAAGAGGCACCGCTACTGCTCCTGCATACATCGCTAACAGATGCTGCAGCCCTAAAACCGCGGCTTTTCCATTTTGTGTTTCTTTTTCCACGATTATGCGTCCTCCTCAAGAAACTCAACTTGTCCATTCGTCAAGGAAGCGATACGTGCAAGAGAAACGACTCTCAATCCCATTTCTTCAAGCAACTGACGTCCATCTTGGAAAGACTTTTCAATGACGATCCCAATTCCTTCTACTTGAGCTCCAGCTTGCTGGCATAATTCAATCAATCCTTTTGCCGCTTGTCCGTTTGCCAAGAAATCGTCAATAATCAATACTTTATCTTCTGAAGACAAGAATTTACGAGAAATAGAAATCGTACTTGTCACTTGTTTCGTAAAAGAATAAACAGAAGCCGTCAATAATTCTTCATCCATCGTCAAGCTTTTGGCTTTTCTGGCGAAGATCATTGGAACACCTAATTCTTTTGCAGCAAATAAAGCTGGTGCGATCCCAGAAGCTTCAATGGTCACAACTTTCGTGATTCCTTGTTCTTTAAATACTTCTGCAAACCGTTGCCCCATTTGTTCCATCAATACAGGGTCTACTTGGTGAGTGACGAAACTGTCGACTTTTAGTACGCCCTCGCCTAATATACGTCCGTCTTTTTGAATACGTTCAACTAATTCTTTCACTTTATTTGCTCCTTTATCATTTATTAATACCAAAAAACCGCTTTTGTGCAAAAACCTACTATGTTTCTGTTAAAGAAAAACACCCTCCACTTTATCATAAGAAAAGAAGGGTGAAATAGCCAATCTTTTACTTATAGTCCAGCATTTACGGTACTGGCTAGAAACTGTCATCCATATTATGACGATATATAAGTAGGTATGTAAAACTAATAATAGTGTAAAATCATTTTCTTGCAACTGTTTTGCACGTGAAGGCAGTTTGACATATTTGAATAAAGAATGTTGTTTCAAATATTGAAAATAGTCTAACACTACTTTCTGAAACTGACAACGTGGTTTACTTATTTTTTTGTAAAATCTAATGTTTTTTAATGCATTACTCTTTTTTGTTCGGGTTTAAATAGTTGTTTTTATTTTCACTTATCCAAAAATTCTATTTCACACAAAAAGGATTGTGAAAAAAACGTGTCACAACCCCTTTTTCGAATAAATAGTGTTCCAAAGACAATCTACGGCAATAGCGCACAGATTTATAACGTACAGGAAATAATTTTCGTAAATTCCTTCTTATTCCTTGAAGTTGACAAGTTCGTCAATCGCCACTGCTTTTCCTGAAGCAATAGAGTGATTCGCTGCGATTCCTGTCAAAATCGACAGGATACCATCTACGTGAGTTGCTGCTCGATTCCACGGATCTTCTTCCTTTACTTCGCCAAATAGATCATCCAACAAACGTGGATCTCCTCCGCCATGTCCACCTGCTTCTTGTTCAACGATTACCTCATAGGGTTTACCGAACATCGGATAGACCTGGATGGACTGAAGAACGGCTGCTCCCTCATCTTTTTTATCTCCACCAGCGTTGATATAGGACTTTTCGATCACTTTCATTTCGATCCGTCCTTTGCTGCCATTAAAAGAAACATTGAATCCTTCCCACGGCATATACGCATTTAGCGAATACGTCAATATCGTATCGGTCTCGTATTTGACCGTCACTCCTAACGTATCTTCAATAGAAATATCATCGGAAAATACACTGCGATCACGAATGTATCCACTGTCTTCTTCTGCTTCCAAATACATTTCTCGTAATTCCTCATTGGCTGATAGATCTATAGCAAATGGATCATTTTTGGCTAGTTCGCTTCCATAGCATCGACTGTAAAATGTTTCTACTCCGCGTTTTTCCGCATTATGCATTCCATAAAAATTCAATCCACCAAATGCGAATACCTTTTTTGGCTGGCTACTCAACCAAAAGTTCACCAGATCAAAATGATGGGTAGATTTGTGCACGAGAAGTCCGCCACTATTGTGTTTATTTCGATGCCATCTTCTGAAATAATCTGCCCCGTGCTGCGTATTCAGCAACCATTCAAAGTGGATAGAGAAAACATCGCCGATTATGTCTTTTTCCAGCAGTTCCTTTATCTTCGTGTGATATGGCGCATAACGATAATTGAAAGTGACTCGCAGATTCCTTCGCGTTTGTTTTTGGACAGTTATTATTTCTTGCGCTTTTTCCTCATCAATAGTCAGAGGTTTTTCGCAAATAACATCATACCCTTTTCTCATTGCACGAATGATATAATCATGATGCGTTCGATCTACTGACGTGATAATGACTTCATCTGGCCGTACATCATCCAGTAGCTGTTCAAATTGCGATGGCATAGATGTCTTTACTTTCTTCTGTCCATACTTATTCACAAGTACTCGATTTGCATAATCCATTCTTGTTTGAGACACATCACAAAAACCGACCAGTTCACAAGTTCGATGATACGTAGAGGCAATTGCCTCATAAAAAAAGCGCGCTCTTCCGCCAAGACCGACTTGTACATATTTTTTCTTCATTTGAACTCATTCTCCTTTTCTTTTAACCAGCATGCTGTGACAAACGGCAGTCCGGGATACAACAATGCAGTAAGTAACAGATCATATTGTATACACCAAAACAGCCCATACAAAAGACAAAAATACCACAGAAACCCTTTGACGTTTTTTGACAACAGCCAGATATTTCTTTTGATCAAATAAATAAGACTATCTGCTTTTTCTTCTTTGCAGACATCAATTAGCGTACTAAAAAAACCATGGGATACAAAAAGCAACAGACACAATAGAAAAGGAATCAGATACCAAGCATCAGCCTTTTCTATGAACAAATACCAATCAGCTGCAAAAATAAGAACGAACAGCTGAAACAACGCAACAATGAAACATGACCTTTTGATTTTTTCTTTCCGCCAACCTACCTTCCTTTCCGCCAAATAATGGGCAGATAGATAATAAGCAGGATACATCATCAAAAAATAAATCAGATAGACAACATGAGCAGAAAGCGTTAATCCTAAAGTGAAAAAACATCCTAGGAAAAAAGCAAAAAGACCATGACTGATAAGACTGGTTAAAAAAATCCGACAGAAATAGTAGTTGATCTTGTAAAGAAACATCTCCTCTATTGGCTTTTTCATCTTCAGCCTTTCAAGCCGCTTGTACTGATTCCTTGGACGAGATATTTATTGAAGAATAAGAAAATCAAAAAAACCGGCAGCAGAGACAGCGTAGACATCGCAAACATACTGGCGTAAGTCGTGCTAGATCCAGCATCTGCAAATAATTTGATGGCAATCGATACGGTATAAGATCTCGGCTTGTTCAAATAGATCAGCGGTCCCATAAAATCATCCCATTTCCAATAAAACTGGATAATGATCGTGGTGATGATCGAAGGTTTTAGCAAAGGAAAAATAATTTTGGTAAAGACACTATATTTGCTGCATCCGTCAATAATCGCAGATTCATCTAACTCTTTAGGGATGCCGACCATGAATTGCATGATCTGATAAATAAAAAATGCTTGTCCAAAAAAGTGCGGTAAAATCAGCGGCACATACGTACCAACCAAATTTAGCCGATTGTAAATAATAAACTGCGGAATCAAAATCACTTGTGCAGGAATCATCATCGTTACTAACATGACGACGAACCAAAACCTTTTTCCTTTGAAATCGATCCTCGATAATGCGTAAGCAATACAAGTCGAGCTCAGCACTGTCCCAATCGTTGATACCGCAGAAATGACAAACGAATTCTTAAAGAACGTGAAAAATGAGATTCCAGCAAAACCTGCCCATCCTTCTGCGTAATTTTCCCATCGAAAAGTTTCTGGAATCAAATTCAGTGAACCACTCAGAATCTCTTGATCCGTTTTAAAAGAACCTGCAATCATCCACAAGACTGGATAAATCATGACTAGACCTAATAGCAAAATAAACCCGTACTGGAACCATTTCATTACTGTTTTATTCATTTTTTCCTCCCCCCGTTCACACAACGACCCATTTTTTTGATGATTTAAAAATCAGAAAGGTGACAGCACCCATGATCAACAGCATGATCCACGAAATAGCACTAGCATACCCCATAGAATTAAAAGAGAATGCTTGGTTATACACATAAAGAGCATAAAAGTTCGTGGCATCATTCGGACCACCTTGGGTAATGATGAACGCTTGCGTGAAAGTCATAAACGCTGCAATCGTCTGCATGACTAAGTTATACAAAATGATTGGCGAAAGAAGAGGTAGCGTGATCTTGTAAAACGACTGCCATTTATTCGCTCCATCGATCTCTGCCGCTTCATAATACGAGGCTGGGATCTCTTTGATACCTGCAGCAAAGATGATCATTGCCGAACCGAATTGCCAAGCAGACATCAAAACAAGAGGGATCATGACCAATTTTTGATCGCCAAACCAGGAAAGTGCTGGTGCGCCTAGGCGTTCTAGAAAAATATTCACTAATCCATTTTTAGAAAATAATTCTCGCCACACTAGAGCAATAGAAATACTGCCGCCAATCAAACTAGGTACATAATACAAAGAACGAAAGAAAGTCGTCCCTTTGATATTTCTCGTTAAAAGATAAGCAATCAATAGACCAAAGATCAGTTTCACAGGCACAGAGGCGAATACATAGAGAAAAGTGACTCGGATGGAGTTCAAAAAACGAGCATCACTTAGCATTTTTATATAATTATCCAAGCCGATCCATGAGACTGGATTCCCCAGACGATAATCGGTAAACGAATAATAAAGAGACAAGATCATCGGTATTACCGTTATCAATAGAAATCCTAGAATAAATGGAGAAGCAAATACGTAACCGACCACGTTATCTTGATTCATGAATCGTTTTAGTTTTTCTTTTTTCATGCTTTCCTCCTGTTACTATTCCAGAACGTTTGAAGCAAACTCATAAAAACTCTCTGCTGCTTCTTCTGCCGTCATTTCTTCATAGATAACTTTTTCTACTAAAAGATTGTATTGATCTTGGATTTCTGGATTTAAAGCGCTATCAAAAACATTTACTTCACCGTTGTCCATATCGGATATCATTTCTAAATAGTCGAATGTCGCTTGTAAAGTTGTATCATCTGTCTGAGCGAGTTGTTCTCGAATATTGGACATGATTGGTACACCGCGTTCTCCTTTTAAAATCTCATTGGCTTCTTCACTGTTTTGGAAGAAATCAATAAATTTAGCCGCTTCTTCTTTGTGTGCTGAATTTTTTGCCATACTCAGCATTTGCGAAGAACGTAATGGAATACCAGATTCTCCATCTGCTTTTCTGCGAGGAGGATTAATCAATCGAATTTCCATATCTTCAGGAGCGCCTGACAAAATTTCTGTCAACTGGTTACTTGATAGAAAAACCATCGCTGCTTCGCTATCTCTAACTGCCTGAAAAGACAGATCTGTCGTACTTGCAGCTCCACCACCCGGTTCTGGATGGGCACCTTTGTCTACCAGATTTTTACGCAGCTGGAAAAAATCTGTTAAATAATCCGGATTTTCGAATCCCAAACTGTTAGATAAATCCTCCTGATTATAAAAATTCAATCCTTTCTCAACTTGCGGTATTTGAATAATACAGCCAGCTATAAAATCTTCGAACCTTGAAATAGCATAAATCCCTAATTCTTCAGTAATTTGATAGCTGATTTGTTCAAATTCTTCCCATGTCCAATTGGAAGCAGGTTCAGGGATACCTAATTGTTCAAATATATTTTTATTGTAAGCAATCGCAAACGAGTTCACCCCGTTGGACAGTCCAACTAATTGCCCGTCGTAAATCGTCGTTGCCAAATAGGATTCATCCGCATTAGAAACATCAATTATCCCTTTTTCCACATATTCATCTAATGGTTCAATCTGATTGATGTATTGAGGAAATTGATTATTTAATTGAAAAATATCCCAGATATCATTTGATGCTGCTAGCGTACCTAATTTTGTGTAATATCCTTCATAATCATAGAATTCATACTCGATCGTCACATGAGGATTTTTTTCTTCGTAAAGCTCGATTACTTTTACCGTTGCATCGTGTCGAACTTGTGAACCCCACCAAGCCATGTTCAACGTAATTTTTTCGTCGTCCTCTTCTTGCCCACAAGCCGTCAAGAATAATAATATAACACTTAATGCTAAGATGATTCTCATTTTTTTCTTCATTTCCTACACCTCTACTTCCATTGACATTTTTCAATATACTGTATTCTTATACAGTATATATTTATAAAATCCTCTTTTTTAAAGGCGAATAAAAACCAAGGCTTGCCTTTTTGTTCTGCCTAGGATGAACAACTCAATACTTTCAAGGAAAATTAGATAGTGCTGATTTTTTTCCATTGCTACAAATGCTTCTTGCTTCAATGATGGGAGGATAATTGCGCAAAGAAAAAGGATATCAGACAACCGTCCAATATCCTTGACATAGCTAAATAAGCGTGCCACTCTGCGTATATTATTCCCTAAAAAATCAGAAAAAATAACTAGTAATTCTGTATGAAATTAGGTACAATATACACGTTGATGCACAAGCATTGACTATGGCAACTTGATTGGTCAGTTCCCGCTGACTTTTCAAGCCCCGGTGATTTAGCTGCTACTAAATTGCCGGGTGCCTTTTTTAGTTTTTATTCGTTTTTCATTCTATAGAAAGCGCTTCAATAAATCAAGACATTTTTTTGTTAGAATGCTAATAATAACAAAAGATTTTAACTATTCTTATGTACATTACAGATAAAAAAACAAAAAAATTTCTCTTTTTTTGAATTCTGAACAAATAGTACTGGAGTACAAAAGACGAGGAAGAGCCACTATCTGCTCTTCCTCGTCTTTTGATTCTCACCTGTTATTCATGATTCTTTTTCTCAGTTTCCCGATATTTTTCCATTTTACGACTAAAAAGCTCTCCGCTACTTGGCGGCGTATACGTGATGGCATTTGCTCCTGCTTGAATGGTCTCAGCAATACTTTCTTCCGTTGGACCGCCTGTCGCAATGATAGGAAGTTCAGGATACTTTTTACGAAAATGACGTACTGCTTCTACAGTTTCTTTTCCCGCACTGATATTGATAATCGAAATACCAGCTGCTAACTTTTCATCAATTTCCGTATATTTCGATGTTACCGTACTGATAACTGGGATATCAACTACTCGACAAACTTCTTTCACTGTCTCTAAAGGCGTAGGACCATTCAAAACAACCCCTAAAGAACCTTGCGCTTCTGCAAACATGCTCATGTAAGAAGAACGAGCACCTTGTGTCAATCCGCCTCCTACACCGGAAAAAACTGGAATATCAGCTGCCTCAATGATACTTTTAGTAATTGCTGGATGTGGTGTAAAAGGATACACAGCAATTACTGCATTTGCATTTGTATTTCGTATGATTGCGATATCCGTAGTAAAGATGATCGAACGAATCAATTTTCCAAATATCTTGATCCCGCTTGCTTCTAAAATGATTTCCGGTACTCTTACGATATCTTTTCTCAATTCCGTCATGATTTCCGGCGTAAATTGTTCTGCCATCAGCCACTTCTCCTTTGCTATCTCCGGTCATACTGATTCAACTGGTACGTCTCGATGACCTGGATGATTTTTTGCGCATAACCGGGGTCTGTCGCATAACCTGCCTCTTGCAATGCTTGTGCGGCTTCCTGATAATTGGTGGCCGTAATCACTTTTTCATACAGTGCAGGATTCCAATCTACTCCTTGGACGAACAGTTGTGTATGGTCATCCATGGACTGTTCCCATGAATCATACACTTTGAAGTCTCCTTGGATAGTTATCCATTCTTCATTAACAAATTCCTTTGTTTCCAGGCTTACTTTCTTCTGATCCCCATAAGCCTTGATCCCGAAAAGATTATTGTATTTGCTAGCCAAGGTACTTTTTCCCCAATTCGATTCTAATATAGCTTGTCCTAAAATGATACTAGGAAGCACTCCATAACCATCTTGTAGTTCTTGGGCATGTGGAACAAGCCGTTCAATAAATTGCTGATGGGATTGCGCTTCATTTTCTTGCTGATTATCAGTAAAAGGAGAAGACAGATTCTTCAAGGAAAAAACAAAGGCTAGGAGTATCACTACTACACCGGCAACCACTGCTGGCCAACGGATGTTCTTGCGCTTTTGCTTTTTCCACTTTTTTTTCGCCATGATCAATTCCTACTTTTCATTTAATTCATTCAGATATTCTTCTAGCGTCAATTGGTGTTTGGTGATATACTCAGCATTTTCTTTACCGACATAACGTAAGTGCCAAGGTTCATATGTGATTTTAGTTATATCTTCGCGTCCTTTTGGATAACGAACGATAAATCCATACTGGGCAGCATTATCTGCGATCCATTTAGCTCCAGGCTGATCTCCGTAACTTGCATCCAATACAGTAGAAGGATAACTGTTGTACCAGTTTTGATCGACGACATCGACTGCCAGACCTGTGTGGTGTTCGCTGTATCCTGGCTCCGTAATCGTTTCTTTAGTGATTTTTGTCGCCTCCTCTTCTGATACACCTTGACGACTCATCACATCTTGGACATTTTGTTCGAAAACTTGTTGTTGGGATGATACAGACCGGTAAGCTGAGACCATAACTAACGGAAACCCAGCTGCTTCGGCAGCCTTAGCAAATGCTTCATATTCCGGAGCAATGCGTTTGTCGATCAAATATCCATTACTCAATGATGCCAATTGAGTAGACTCATCGATTTCTTTTTCTAATTTGTGATCTGGACCAACCAAAACTAGTTGCCAATCGTCTGTTTTAACATCTGGCAATTGTTTGGATGTACGATCTTGTGTTTCTTTGTCCTTTGCCTTGCTGCTTGTTGTTTGACTGTTCTTTTCTTTACTAGCAGTTGTTTTGGTGCTTGTTCGTTCGACCGTTTGATTGCCGGCTTGAACATGCGCGTCGTCATCGCTAAAAATAACATAGCCCATTGCTGCGATCATAATCACAACTGCTCCAAATCCTAAAAATTTATTCACTTGAAAAATCCTTTCGTTGTTCTTCACGTTCCCCGTTCGTATCATGAACGTAAGTTTCTTCCAGATTTTCATTCACCCAATCAAGAAGTTCGATTTTTTCTCCTTCAATCTGTTTTTGAACATCTGCTGGCAAACGAAAATTCAAAATATCATCATAGCCCCATTCATCATATTGAATACTTACTTTCAAGTCAAGGTATCTACCAGCCTGCTGATTGTTTTTCAAAGGGATCAGCTCGACTTTTGCTGCTTTGCTGCTTAGCCATTTTTGCGCGATACGTGTTTTAATTTGTTTATACTCTGCAACAGCAATATTTCGTTTCTCGGGAAAAATAATCGTTTGACGCAAAATCTTTTGCGTAAGCATCCATTCATAATCAGTGAAAAGATTTTTTACTTTCTGCATCGCTTCAGAAGGCAAATTTTTCTCGCCATCTTTCCATTTTTGCCATTGTTCTGGGCTGATCAGCAAGTATTCATCTAAAAAATTTTTTTCAGTTTCAAACTGTTCCAATAATACACTCATAATAAGATCAATATATACTTGATGCACGTTTATCCCCTCCTTTTAACTATTCTACTTAAGTTTTAGTCAAAAAGCACCTGTTAAATCGCTGCTTTCATTTTTTTTAATGTTTCAAGTCCTCTCCCCTTCATTCTTCGTGATTTTTGTTATAATAATAGACAGAAAAGAATCTCAATCTAACTATGAAGGAGCATTTTCAGATGAAAAAATATCAATGGGGAATCGTGGGTCTCGGTACCATCGCACATGAGTTTGCCGAAAGCTTCAATCAAGAGACAAGTGAACTAACAGCGGTTGCTTCCAGAACTTCAGAAAAAGCGGAAAAATTCGCACACCGTTACAATATTCCAAAAGCTTACGGAAGCTATCAAGAAATGTTAGACGATGCTGAAATCGACATCATATACATTGCTGTACCAAATAAACAGCATATCGACCATATCTTGGCAGCATTGGAAGCAGGCAAACACGTCTTATGCGAAAAAGCTATCACGATGAACAAAAAAGAACTAGCTGACGCTATGCGTTTAGCAGAAGAAAAGAATCTGATTTTAGCAGAAGCCATGACTATCTTCAACATGCCGCTTTATCAGCAATTACGTTCAATAATGGATACAGGAAAACTAGGGGCTTTAAAAATGATCCAAGCACCTTTCGGCAGTTATAAGGAACCAGATCCAGAAAACCGATTCTTCAATCCTGAATTAGCTGGTGGAGCTCTATTGGATATCGGTACGTATGCGGTATCTTTTGCTCGTTTCTTTTTGAGTTCTCAGCCTGAAGTAGTTGCCTCTACAATGGTCCCTTTTGAAACAGGCGTAGACGAGCAATCAGTCACTATTTTGCGCAACAAAGAAAATGAACTTGTTGCTGTCAGCTTGACTTTTCAGGCAAAAATGCCAAAAGTCGGGATCGTTGCCTTTGAAAACGGCTATGTGACGATTGCTGATTATCCTCGTGCGGATCGTGCGGAGATCCTATTTACAGACGGTACGAAGGAATTCATCGAAAGCGGAAGTACTTCTGAAGCCATGAATTACGAAATAAACAATATGGTACACATGATCGAAGGTGACTTGCCAAATCGTTCTCTCTTCTTGACAAAAGATGTCATCGACATCTTGGATCAAATGCAAGTTTTATGGCAAAATATGTAATTTTAAAAGGTCGTGAAAAAGCTGGTCTGCATCAAGTAATAAGAACA
Organism: Enterococcus sp. E5-162; assembly: GCF_035725965.1. Taxonomy (NCBI): domain Bacteria; kingdom Bacillati; phylum Bacillota; class Bacilli; order Lactobacillales; family Enterococcaceae; genus Enterococcus; species Enterococcus sp. E5-162. The sequence goes on from NZ_JAPRFV010000018.1 coordinate 12,327, forward strand.
GCCAAACAAAAATAGCTCCTCCTATTTTTCGTTTGGCTGGACTTATTCCAGTAGATGCAAGCTTGTTTACCAAGAGGTTGTGAGCCTGCCGTTCAGCTCCGAGTCACAAGGAGCAATTTCAAAAAACAGCTTCTCATGTTTGTTGAATATTGTGACTTGTGACCGAGGAGTTGGCAGGAGAACACCGTTTAAGGAAGAGGTTGTGAAATCAGCGCTTTGACCTAAGTATTAGCTGAATTCAAAACCTCTATTTTTTGATTTTTTGTTGGGAGAATTCTGCCTTGATTTCAATAAAACTTTTAAAAGACTGCAAAAACTGGAACAATTCTGCTCGGTCCTCGAATTCAGGGCGGCTAGTCGGCAGAGGCATTTGCCGATACAATACATAAACTTCTTCAATACGTGCTAAGATTTGTCTGCCATCATTTGACTCTGAAAATGTTTCTGCCGTATAAATCAATAAACCGTAGATATGTTTTCCATAATAAGCGGGTTGTTGGATCCGCTTTAGATTTTCCAACATGTCTTTAATCACATTGACCTGTGCTCGTCTCATAGAGAAATAAGTTTCATAGTATAGCGGCTGTCTGAGCCAGTAGTTTTCTTGATGTTCTCTGGCATCTTCTTGGCTTTCGCGAATGAATGTCAGCAAATGTTCGCATTTGATCTGCACATCTCCTTTATTTTCCGATAAAAGAAATTCTGCCATTTGTCTCAAGATATTCCGAAATTCTTTTTCGATCTGTATTTGGTTTTCCTTCAGCTGTTTCGTACGATCTGGCATATAGACATTCGCAAGCAAAGCAAATACTAATCCAATCGCCATTAAACCCGCTTCATTGCCGATCAGCTGCCAAGACATGTTTTCCTCCACTAAATAATGAGTGACCAAAACCGAATTTACGACGATTCCTTCAGTTAATTTGAAGCGAGAGGCAAGCGGGATGAACAGGAATAAAAAAAGACTGAAGCCAAAAATAGTATACCCAACAGCAAAAAAACTGAACAGCGCTGTTGCTGTAGCTAGTATAAAGGCTGCGATTCGATTCATCCCTGTACGCAATGTAGAGCGTTTTGTATTTCCCACACTCAATAATGCAATGATTCCTGCTGCTGGCCAATACAACAGCGATAAGCTACCCGCTGTGACCATCGAAAAGAAGACACTGATCACTGTTTTGACTGTTCGCATTCCTATACGCATTTACTTCCCCCTTTTTTTATTTTAATTATACTTGAATAATGAAAAACTAGCTATCAGACAAAAGTTTAGGTATGATAGTAAAAAGACCAAAAAGGAGAATCTCTATGCAATTTGGCCGTTTTCGACTAGGTATGCGTACGATCAAAAGTGCCTTAGCTGTTTTTTTATGTATCTTGTTTTTTCATTTGACTCAACGAGGAATCCCAATGATTGCTGCATTATCTGCTGTTTTTTCTTTGCGTCAGGACTTGACTACAACCGTTTCTTTTGGAAAATCTAGGATCATTGGCAACACATTAGGTGGTACACTAGCTATCATTTATTTTTTTGTCAAAAGCTATTTTCACAATGATTTTTTGGTAGAATTGATCCTGCTTCCTATTCTAGTAATTATTGTAATTGTCGTGTCAGATGGCATCAACAATAATTCTGGCATCATTTCCGCAATCGCTACGTTATTGCTGATTGCATTGAGTATCCCTCAAGGTGAATCTGCTTTGTACGCGATCCAACGAGTACTAGATACTTTTATAGGAACATTCATTGCGATTGGTATCAATTTCTTTCTTCGTCCGCCTGAAACAGAAAAGAAGGAAGAACTATCAGAAGATTTGGTCGAACTCCAAAAGAAAGAACGATTGCTGCGAACAAGTTTACAAGAGATAGAAGCTAAGATCCAAAAACAAAAGAAAAATAGCGAGGACTGATTTTCTTTTGAAATAACATAAAAAATGGAGAGAAGAACTTGAAAAGTCTTCCTCCATTTTTTATTGATCGGTGAAGTGTACTACTTTATTCTTCCTTCATCGCGTGTTGTTCTGCCTCTTTTGGCGCTTCATACATATTTACTTGGCTAGTAGTCCCACGTGTCGACAAATTCTCTACGATTTCCTTCAAGTCAAGTCCTGTTGTCGCTTTTAATGTTTCTTGAGTAGTAGAAAGCAAGTTTGTGGCATAATTTGTCACTCGGTTCGCTCCACTGGTTTCTCCTGAGCTGTTTCCTGTATCGACAACAGAGATTTTTTCGATATTTCCTAGCGGCTGTGCTGCTTCGCGCATCAATTGCGGTAGCATATCGATAACCATACTCAAGACAGCTGCTTCGCCATATTCCTTGAAGGCATTGGCAATTTTTTGTTTTGCTTCGGCTTCTGCTTTTCCTTTTGCTAATGCTGCTTCTGCTTCTGCCTGTCCAGCTAACCTTGTCTTATTGGCTTCTGCTTCTGCTAGTGCTTCCACACGGAAACGTTCGGCTTCGGCTTCGGTCACTTCTTTGACTTTTTGAGCTTGTGCTTCTTGTTCTTTAGCGTAACGATCGGCATCTGCTTTTTTCTTCACTTCCGAATCATATTGCTTTTCTCGACGTGTAATTTCTTTTTCTTCCAATTCGATTTGTTTTTGACGTTCTATGATTTTGATCTGCATTTCTTGCTCGATTACTTGTTGTTGTGCTCTGGCACTTTCCAAGTTGTAGGCTTGGTCTGCTTTCGCTTTAGCAACATCTTGTTCTTGTTTGTAGGTTGCTAGTTTCAATTCTTTTTCTTTCAATGATTCTGCAATTTCTGTTTGTCGTTGTAATTCAGCTGCTTGTGATTCTTTTTCTGCTTGAGCTTTTTTGATACGCGTTTCTTTTAAAGCTTCTGCTTCTGCTATATCTGCATCTCTTTTGACTTGGGCGATTCTTGGTTTCCCTAAAGAGTCGAGATAACCATTTTTGTCTCTGACCTCTTTGATAGTGAAAGAAACAATGATCAATCCCATTTTTGCAAGGTCTACAGAAGCGACTTCTTGTACGCTTTGACTGAACTTATCACGATTTTGGTAGATTTCTTCTACAGTCATAGAACCTAGAATCGAGCGTAAGTGACCTTCCAATACTTCTCTTGCTTCATTCTCCAATTCTTCTCTAGTCTTACCTAAAAACTGTTCTGCTGCTGTAGCAATCTCTTCTACAGAAGAACCAATTTTGATGATCGAAGTACCGTCACACATCACCGGTACACCTTGTTCTGTATACACTTCTGGAGTAGAAACGTCCAATTTGCTGGATAATAGACTGATTCGATTCGAACGTTGGAAAACCGGCAAGACGAACGCTCCGCCTCCTCGCACGATTTTGATTTTGTTGTTACTTTCATCTTTGTGTACATTTTTGCTTCCTAAATAACTTCCACTGATGATCAACGCTTCATCTGGTTTTGCTGTTTGGTACTTCGCTACAAAGACGATCAGTAGCATCAGCAAAATCAACGCTGCGATTGCGATCGCGATAAAAACAATTGGTATTCCCATTTAACATACGCTCCTTTAAGCTTTTATCATGCTTTCATAAGGCATGACATAACAGATTCTTTCCTTGATCTCAATGATCAATACTTTCGTTCCCCGCTCCGCTATCTGTTCTTGGGGGCTGTAGAAACAAGCAGGACGACTGATGGAACCGGTAACACTTTTTAATTGGATTTCTCCCATGCCCCGTACAGGGATTGGTGTGATCACAACAGCTACTTGCCCTTCCAAAGTCTTTTCAGAAGACGACATCGTTGATTCGGCATGTTTCATCGGCATCAATAGATAGAAATTAAGCAAAAATACCAAAACTGTCGATATGGCTCCACTGGCAATAAATAAAAATAAAGAGGATTGATCCGTTAGACGCTCACCAAGAAAACCAAACAAACTTGTAAAAGTTAGCCAGGGTATAATAAGCATTGGATCAAGTGGGCCATCAAAATCGAAGACATCTCCAAAAATAATCAAAAGAACTGCCAACCCCGCACAAATCAGCAATGTATACCAATAAATCGTCTCAAGTGCGATTCCCCCTATCATATACACGCCTCCTTCCATTTCTACGTCTATCATACCAATGTTTGAAAATTCTGTATAGCTTCTTTCACCAATTCAAAGGTATTTATTCATAGAAAGCATCTATTTATCAATGCCAATTTGTTAATTTTTGTTTTTCATGTTAAAATTTTCACAATAAATTCTTTCGAGGTAGCCTATGTTTCCTTTCCTTAAGAAAAAACCATTAAAGCTCCAAAATACGATCATTCTTGTCGTTTGTTTCTCCACATTCGTTTCTTTGATTGTTTCTGCCATATTGATTAGGAATTTTATTCTTTCGATGAACCGATCGAGTGTGTCAGATAGAATCTCTAGTATCGCTAAAATCGTTGCCAGCGATAAACTCATCCAAAAAAAGCTTCAGACTGGTGATCCGACACATGTGATTCAAGGAATCACAAATGAAATCATGGTAGCATCGAATTTAGATTTTATTGTTGTCATGGACCCTGAAGGCATTCGATATTCTCATGCAGACCCAAGTTACATCGGTCTTCCTTTCTCAAGTCATGAAGATGTGAAAAAAGTGATTGGAGGACAAGAATTTTTCTCTGAAAAAGAAGGAATGTTAGGGTTCGGCTTCCGTTATTTCGTCCCTATTTATTATGATCAAGAGATTACTGGTGCAGTTTGTGTTGGCTTGACGAACAACACGATCGACAATCAGGTCAAAGATGGACAAAAAATGATTGTTTTTTCATTGATCATCGGGCTTATCGTAGGCATCATAGGCGCCGTTTTTCTTGCCCAAAAAATGAAAAAAGTACTGCTTGGACTTGAACCGCAAGAAATAGCGGAACAGTTAAGCGAAAAAACGATTATCGAAAATGAAGTAGATGAAGGAATACTGGCCATCTCTTCTGATAAAACTATCCTCTTGATCAATACACCTGCAAAAAATATTTTCTATCAAACAAAACGGCTGTCGGATTTCGAAGTAGGAAAAAAAATCAGCGATAATCTATATGACGTATTGTTTAAAGAGACAATCGATCATCAAACGACTGTTCGGACTCAATCCATGTATTTAAATGGGATAGAAACTATTTCTAGCGTTACACCTCTTTTTAGCAATGACCGTTTTTTAGGAGCAGTCGCAACTTTACGAAATCGATCAGAAGTAATGAAATTAATGGAGGAGCTCGGAGGGACGAAACAATATATAAACTCTATGAGAGCCCAAACTCATGAATTTATGAATAAACTTCACGTCATTTCTGGCTTGATTGACTTGAAGAAGTATGAAGAAGTCACCCATTTTATCCAACAGCTAAATCAAAATTATAAAAAAGAGATCGGTCAAGTCTCAAATCTGATCAAAGTCCCTGCGATTGCCGGTTTTTTATTAGGCAAAATAAATGAAGCCAAAGAACAATCTGTTGAAATGTTGTTAGAAAGCGATTCTTTTATCCCTAAAATGGAGATGGACGACTCCATCCATTCACTTTTGCAAGTGTTAGGGAACTTACTTGATAATGCTAAAGAAGCCGTACTTCAAATGCCTGAAAGAAACGGACAGGTTCGGCTCCATTTAAACTATGACACAGAAGCGGAAGTATTCATCGTGACCGTCTGCGATGACGGTGTCGGAATATCAGAAGAAATCTCAGAAAAAATATTTACGCTAGGTTTTTCGACGAAAGGAATCAATCGTGGATATGGGTTGAATATCATCCATTCAATTGTCAAACGTCACGGTGGGATCTTAGAATTTTCCAAACAAGCAAATGGCGGTACAATCGTCTATCTAGAATTACCAAAAAAGGAAGATCAAAATGATGACAAATGTCTTAATAATTGAAGATGATCCAATGGTTGCAGAATTGAATCGTACGTTTGTGGAAAGTATACCTAATATGAACGTAATCGAAAGTTTCAGAAATGTAGAAGAAGGAAAAAAATATTTCAGACAAAAAAACGCAGATCTGCTGTTGCTTGATGTATATATGCCTGGCGAAAGTGGTATCCATTTTTTATCTTGGCTGAGACAGCAAGGAAATGATATCCCAGTGATCTTGATAACCGCTGCAGATGATATCGAAACCATAAAAAATGTGATTCGATATGGTGCCTTAGATTATTTGATCAAACCCTTCACTTTGCAACGTTTCCAGTTGGCGATTGAAAAATACCTTGCTTTCTCTCAGACGATCCAAACGACTGAAAAAGCAGATCAGAAATTGATCGATCAAGTATTCAACCATACTACTCCCATTCACGAAGCACCTTCATTCATTGATTTGCCTAAAGGTCTGTCAAAACTGACTTTAAAAAAAATCTGTGCATCTATCCTAAAAGCAGAGACTATTTTTTCAACAAAAGAACTGGCTCAAAAAAGTGCACTTTCACGTATCTCCGTCAAGAAATATTTAAATTTTTTGGTGGAACAAGATATACTGAATGAAAGAATCAGATATTTGGAGATTGGCCGACCACTAACCTGTTATGAATTGACAAAGAAGGGGCGGAAAAAACTCACGGATTATTGTTGAGTCATCGAGTTATCTAATACTAAATAAAGGCTGTGACAAAAGTCTTGTCACAGCCTTTTTTCCGAATAAACGGTGTTCAAAAGCTTGCATCTACGGCACTAATCCCAATCAGATGAAAAATATAGAGTGCTATTTTTATCTGATTGTTCTTACTGCTTGATGCAGAGCAGCTTTTTCACAACCTCTATTTTTAAACATATTAGTATTAGTGATGAGTGCCCATGTTTCCTTACTTTAATTGACGCGCTTTAGGAAGAGATACCTCATTTTTCGTTTTTCCAGTTTCTATTATTTCGTGGAAGTTCTCGAAGCTTGTCGAAATCATATTTGACAATGCCTCATCTGTATTTGAACCTACATGAGGGGTTATAAGAACTCTAGGGTATAATTCTACTAGTTGCTGGATAGCAGGATCTGGAATCGTCTCCCATGGCTTGAAGGATCGGAAAAAGACATCTGTTTCATTTGCAAAAACATCGGTTGCAAAACCAGCTAAATGATTGCTTTTCAAAGCTCTTAAAATAGCTTCATTATCTTGAAGCTCTCCACGAGCTGTATTGATCAAGATACTGCCTCTTTTCATTTGAGCCAAAAATCCTTCATTGATCATTTGATCGTTTTCACCTGGGATGTGAGGTACATGGATACTGACGATATCGCTTTTTGCTAACAATTCTTCGAGTGAGTGAAACGTCAATACTTTTTTAGCAGCTTCTGTCTGATGGATATCATAACCGATTACTTTGGCTCCTAGCCCCTTAAACAAAACCGCTTCCGTCAATCCTATTCTGCCTGTTCCTATGATACCTACTGTGCAATTTCTGATTTCACGGCTAAACATTTGTTCATCTACTCGAAAATCTTTGAAAGATGTTCGGATCGTCGTATACGCTGTATTTCTCAAAAGCATCATGGCAAAAGTCAAAGATAATTCTGCTATAGCATTTGGCGAATATGATGGTACACGGGCTACTGTCATACCAAAATCAGCTGCCGCTTGTAGATTGATATGATTGACTCCCACAGTTCGGGTAAAAACATAGCGAATCCCATATTTCTGCATTTTTGCAAGATTGATCTCATCTGCTATACAATTTCCTCTCAGCAGTACAGCGTCATGGGCCTTAGCTGATTCAATATTGTCATGCGTCAGTAGTTCTTCATAAAGACTCAGTTCATAATGGTAAACATTCAATTGCTCAAAAAAATCGATCTCATTCGGACGAACACCATAACATGCGATTCTCATACTTTCCTCCTCCATTTCCTATTAAAACAAACCTATGCCGTGAATCATTTGCAATACAACGATCCATACAGGTGTCAGTACTACAGCAAAAATAGTTGACAGTAAGGATGCATTAGAGGCTAAAAGTGCCTCCCTATCAAAACTGATAGCATAGGCTGCTGCCACAGTTGCGGCTGGTGTAGCCATCATAATAACAATCGTTGCCAGTGCTTCAAAATTGACCGGTAGAATATTTGTTGCCGTCAAAACTGCTAAAATCACGATATTCAACGCAGGTACAAATACCACTTTGACTAAACTGTAATACCATGATGTTTTTTCAGAAGCAGCTTTTTTGAAACTTACTTCACCTAATGTTGCGCCGATTGCTAGCCATGCCAATGGCGAACTTAAACCAGCTAAATAATCCATTGGCTGAAATAGCCAAGGTGCTGTCTGGTCAATTCGCAAAAACGCTACTTGGCTTATCTCTCCTTCTGCACCTGTGATTGACACTTGTGGAAGATATCCTTGGAAAAGCCAAATGAAAAGGCCGGCAAAAGTAGCGATGATGATTGGATTAACGAACATCGCTTTGATATTTTTGGCTTCCATCTTCAAGCCACTCATTTTTATGTATCCATAAGAATACAAAAAGATCCGATAACCAATGTTGAAAATTGAGGAATACATCACGCCGACCGGTCCATAAATCGCACTGACGATTGGTGTCCCGAAAAAGGTCGTAGAACCAAAGATTGTCAGGACACGCAACGTTGATTGCTTATCCCCTTTATAACTTAAGAAAAAAGGTCTTGAAACTAGAATAAGAATAATATAAATAACTAACCCCCAAATCAACACATTAATTCCTTGCATCAAGAGTTCTGTATTGATATCTTGCATGAAAGCTCGAAATGCAAGTGCTGGTAGAGCCACTGTTAAGACAACTTTCGATAGGATTTTTCCAACAGATTCAGAAAAAATTTCCTTTTTTCTACAAATAAACCCTAATAATATAATAAAAACTGTTGAAGTAATTGCACTAACAATCGACATATCTGTCAAAGTCGATCGGAAAATATCAAATAAGTTCATCTTTCCCCTCCTATTTTTGTTCATTTTTTCACAATAAAAAATGCTTTTATTTAGCTAATACGTATTAACATTTTTTATTTTATCTTTATATTGTTAACTATTGAACAATAAGGAATTAAAGAAACTTTTGAAACTTATGTAAAGTGATATTCATTAGAACACAAAAAAACCTTAAAACCAAACTTGAGAAGTTTCGTTTTAAGGTTATCTTGGATTATATTATGCGTGGAAGCGTTCCACACCATCTAGATAAGTTGCTTCCAATGTCATATCAGGGTTCAATACGATAAAGTCTGCGTCGCGTCCTTGAGCGATTTTTCCACATGTGTCATCGATTTTACAGCTGATTGCTGGAATCAGACTAGCCATCATGACTGCTTGCTCTGGTGTTGCAAGTCCCCAATCCACGACATTCTTAATTGCTTCTTTCAATTTCAAGATACTTCCAGCTAAGTTGCCAGATTCCAAACGTGCCGTTCCTTCTTTTACTACTACCGGAAATTCACCTAAATTGTAATTTCCATCAGGCATCCCACCGGCCATCATACAGTCTGTAATTAAAGCAACATGCTCATGTCCTGCTTTTTCCATTAGAATTCCTGCCGCATTTGGATGTACATGATGTCCGTCACAAATCAATTCAGAAAAGACATGTTCTAAAGATAATAACGCACCTACCATACCTGGTTCGCGATGATTCAATCCGCGCATCCCATTGAAAGCATGGACAAACACGCTGGCACCTGCTTCAACAGCTTTTTGCGCTTCTTCTAGCGTAGCGTTACTGTGCCCTAGAGAAACAACTACTCCTTCTTCAGTCACTTGTTTGACAAACTCTTCTACACCTTGACGTTCCGGTGCTAAAGCAATTTTTTTGATCAAACCGCCTGAAGCTTCTTGCCATTCATGGAAAGTATCCAAATCAGGATCACCGAAATAACTTGGGTTTTGTGCCCCTTTGTGTTCTTCTGTGAAGAAAGGACCTTCAAAATAGATTCCTTTGATTTTAGCTCCTGGTGCTTCCTGATACATTTTGCCGATTGTCTCAGCTACATCTTTTAAACGTTCTTTGCTTGACGTCAATGTTGTTGGTAAAAATGAAGTCACTCCACAAGATAATAGACCTTCAGACATCACTTTGATACCTTCTGCATCGTTGTCCATTACATCATGATTCATATAGCCGTGAATATGTGTATCTACCAAACCAGGAGCAATCCATTTGCCGCTTTGGTCAATGATGTTGACTTCTCCCTCAGGTAGTTCTTTGGTGTATTCACCAAAAAGCCCATCGGTAATTTCAAGATAGCCTGCATTTTTGACGCCTGACGCTAAAAAGAATTTGTCAGCATAGATAAAAGTTCTCATTCTATTCTCTCCCTTTGTTTTTCTACCTCTAAAGTACTCTTATTTAGAGAAGAAGTCAAGAATGGTCTACACCATTTATAGATTTTTTGAAATTTGTTTCACAGCTTGTGCCAATCCTTCATAAAATGCTGCTCTTTCTGGTTCTTCTTTACGCTTATATATCAAGCTCTTAAGCACAAATAAATCATTGAGATAATAGTAACTATTTTTCTCTTGAGCCCAATAGATCCCTTGGTTCACCTGCTCTAGTGCTTCGTCAATTTCATTTTGATGGAATAAGAAATTTCCATAATTATAAAAAATTTGCGAAAATTCACTTTTTGATCGTTCATCAGCTGATTGATGCAGCAGTTGGATGCTTCGACTCAAATAGTAGCGGGCTTCAGCAGTTTTTCCTGCCACACCATATATTTTTCCGATACAACTAATCAGTTGTATTTCTGTGTCAGAAACATGGATTCTTTCTTTTTGGCTAGAGTAGCTTAATGCTTCTTTTAAATAATAAAGAGACTGAGAAATATTTTGACGCAACGTGAATTCACAAACACCGAGATAATAATAATATCGTTGAAAGTCAGTTGCTTGATACAGATTCTCAGAAATATCAGAAGATTTTAGTACTTGTTCTAACTTGCGATAATCACGTTTTTGGAAACAACTATCCAACAGTTCAAATAATTTATCGTTTGTCCGAGTAGTTTTTCGAGAGAGATTCATCACATGATCAATCGTTACTCCTAGCCGTTGACAAATCTGCATCATCACCAATACATTTGGCAGTTCCTCATTATTTTCGATCCGGCTTAGTACACTTTGTGAACAAATATCTTGCGAAAGCATCTTTTGCGTCATTTTTTGTTCTTTTCGAATCTCTTTAATGATCGTGCCAAAGGACTCGATTAACGTTTCCATAAGTATCCTCCCCAAAATATGCGTATTCGCATTCTATCCGTATTTTACTTTAGGAAGTCGCAAACTTCAAGAAAAGACTTGCAACTAAATAATATGACTTTAGTTATTTAAGAGATCTCCATTAGAAAGAGAGCCTCAGTATATTTGTCTGTGGCTCTCTTTCTGGAAAATTTGCTTTTTTTAAAGTCACTTTTGTCGATATGTCGCTAAAAATTCTCTCATTTTCTTAGCCGTTTGTTTCAAATCATCCATTTTAGGAAGATAGACGATCCGAAAATGATCTGGTTGGTTCCAATTGAATCCGCCACCGTGCACGAGCAGAATATGATGTTCATGTAAAAAGTCCAAGACGAATTTTTCATCATCCAAAATATTGAATCGTTTTGTATCGATTTTAGGGAATATATAAAAAGCAGCTTTTGGTTTTACAGCTGAAAGACCAGGAATATCATTGATTGCATTATAGATATATTCTCTTTGCTCATAGATCCTTCCGCCTGGCAGGAGCAGCTCATCAACACTTTGATAACCGCCCAGCGCCGTTTGGATGATTTGCTGAGACAAGACGTTAGAACACAAACGCATGGAAGACAACATATTCAGCCCTTCTATATAGCCTTTGACGTGTGATTTATCTCCGCTTAGGACCATCCAGCCGACTCGAAAGCCTGCCACACGATGAGACTTAGATAGACCATTCAGCGTAATAACGAACAAATCAGGCGCTAATGTAGCAATCGGAATATGTTCTAGGCCATCCATCACTAAGCGGTCATAGATTTCATCAGAATAAATAATCAGGTTGTTTTGTCGGGCTACTTCAACTATTTCTTCTAATAATTCTTTTGAATAAAGTGCCCCAGTAGGATTATTAGGATTGATGATGACGATCGCTTTTGTCCGACTCGTTATTTTTGATTTGATATCATCAATATCAGGATACCATTCTGCCTCTTCATCGCAAATATAATGAACAGGTGTACCTCCAGCTAAAGCAATCGAGGCAGTCCACAACGGATAGTCTGGCATTGGAACCAGTACTTCATCTCCATTATCTAGCAACCCTTGCATACACATCGTGATCAGTTCGCTGACTCCGTTTCCGGTATAGATATCATTGATCGTCACATTCGGAAAATGTTTCAGTTGGCAATATTGCTCAATTGCTTTTCTAGCAGAAAAAATTCCCTTGGAGTCTGAGTAGCCTTCCGAATCACGAGCATTCATGATCAAATCACGAATGACTTCGTTTGGTGCCTCGAATCCAAAAGGTGCGGGATTTCCTGTATTCAATTTTAAAATACTGATGCCCTCTTCTTGCATACGCTCTGCTTCTTCTAGAACAGGACCGCGAACGTCGTAACTAACACCTTCTAATTTGTTGGATTTTTCAAATTCTCTCATCACTTAGCCAATCCCTCATTTCAAAAAGTTAGAACTTTCCAAATTTTTTGTTATTTACTATTTCAATATCATACTCCATCCTAGAAAAATTTGCCACTTATTTAGGAAAAACATAAGTATCGAAAAAAACGCAGAGAAGCGCTGAGAACTTACTGGTCATGATAGTCATTCCATAGATTTGCTGCCCAATCCATTGCAATCCCACAAATAATTCCCAGCATCAACCCAAATAGAAAACGGCCAAATGCAAGGCCAATCAATATGCCTAGGATCATCCCCAGTCCTGAAAATTCTCCGTCATATTTCTCCATCTTCATAAGACCTCCCACTTTTTGAGCTTGACAACTATGTAAAACCCCGCTATCATTATTGTGTTATTATTTATGCAGACGTGATGGAACGGCAGACATGCCACTTTCTATTAGTAGGTCTGTAGTTTTATATCAGGCAGATGTGTTGGAATTGGCAGACAAGCATGATTGAGGGTCATGTGAGCGTTAGCTCGTGTGGGTTCGAGTCCCATCATCTGCATTTTTCTTTCAAAACAAGCGGCTAGGACATTTTTGTCTCAGCCGCTTTTCTTTTTCTCGTTCATTCTTTCATCTTATTGGACCTTTTTTCTTGGGTATAGACTTTTCTCATATTCTACCACAATTTTTGGTTTTCCTAACACATGATAAGATCTCACAACGAATTGCTTTCTATTATTGTAATATCCTGTAACAACTAGTTTCATCCCTTCGTCTACTTCAGCTAGGAAGTTCAAACTATGGGAAGCAATCAAACAATTGACCTCATTTAAGCTAAAACGAATCAGTGGTCTGGCGCTGACCTGCAACGTACGGATTTTATCTACTGTTCCATATTTTTTCTCCATTGCCTTCACCTCATCACCATTATACGAACATACATTCCTTTTTGTAAAGAGGAAACACTTTTTATCTTGTAATTTTTTGTCCAGCTATTTTTCTTAAAGAACATATAACTTTTCTTACAACGATGAAGGACCACTTATTAACAAAAAAGCGGCAACAGCATAAATTGCTGTCGCCGCATTGCTGATCAAGGGTTACTTATCATAAAAGATTATTTACTCAAATGTTCTTCAACGATTTGTTGAGATTTATCAGCTGTATCTTCCACTTCGCCTTTTGCTTTTTCTAACTTTTGAATATATTGTTTCAAACTTGTGTTTTCAGCAGTTGCTTCGTCTAATTTTTTTTGCGTATCTGCTAACTGAGTTTCTAAATTTTCTTTTTCTTGTGTCAGTGTTGCGATTTTTTGGTTCAAACCATTTACAGTATTTTGTAATTCTGAAAGTTTTGCTTGTGCTTCTTGTAGTCTTGCAGTCCAATTTGCATTCAATCGATTGATTTCATCATTTTTTTGGTTGATTTCGTCTAGTTTCGCATTGATTTCATTTTGTTTGCTTTGTAGTTGTGCATCCTTGCTGACTAATTGGCTTTCTAAGTTTTGTTTTTCTGCTGCCAATTGATTTTTTTGGTTTTCTAATTCATTTACTTTTGCTTGGTATTCTTGGACATCTGCCTTTGAATCTTGCAATGTCTGTTCTTTTTGTGCTAGTTGTGCGGTAAGATCTGTAATCGTTTGCTCTTTATCTGTCAACGTATGGTCAAGCTGTGTCAGATTCTCATTGATTGTATCGATATCTGTCTCTCCACCCCACAAAATAATTTCATTTGCGTAACGCGTGCCTGTAAAGCCAATTAGACATAAAAATGCAACCACGATCCCACCAACAATAATTTTCTTTTTCATTATGTAGCTCCTTCATTTAATCTTTTTACACACTAAAAGTAAGTGATTTCACATGCAATGTCAAGCACTTTTAAATTACGATTGTAATTTTAATAGAAACGCTATTAAATTCTCATTTAATCTTCCTTTTTTTGTATCTGAAAAAACTTTTCATAGAGAAAAATATACCTTAACACTTTCTTAAATATAGATGTATGGTAAAAATAAATGAAAAAAACTAGTTTTTCTTAAACGTAATCCTTTTCATTTCATAAATTACTGTGTTTATTACAAAAAACGAGGATTTGTCATAAATTGTCATGCTTCTTTTACCTATGAAATATTTTCACGTGTTAAAGTATTCCTCGTTGAACACAACAAATAAAACTTTTTAACGAATAAAGGAGATTTTTCATGACATCACTTAA
>NZ_JAPRFV010000019.1:0-25399 GCF_035725965.1 Enterococcus sp. E5-162
ATGAGAAACGTTAATGCCACGATCATATAAGATTTCTTGAACTTCACGATAGCTAAGGTTATAACGAAGATAGTAGCCCACGGCTACAATAATCACATCCTGCTGAAATTGCTTTCCTTTAAAATGATTCATCGTCATTACTCCTGCTATCTTTTTCTATTATTCTACCTTATTTGATAGTAGATTTAAAACTTTGCAACAGAACCAATCAAAGGTCGTGGCTATGTTGATGTAGGAACAAGTGTCATATCAGAGTTTTATACTCCCCTTGTACCAAAAGGATATGATTTCTTGGAGGAAATTAAAAAGTTATCCAACAGCAGACAGTCCACGCAGGCGACGTGCGAAGCGGAAGTCGCAGGTGTGGACTGATCTTGCTGGCTGGTGTGGCAATAGCCACGCCAGCACTTAACCCCCCGTATCTAACAGGGGGGTACAAATCGACAGGAAACAGTCAAAAAAACATTAGAAAATCCTTTGGTTACAAGGGATTTACAAAATTTCAGCGTATGTCAAATGGGCTTTAAAAGTTGACATACGCCTTTTTGATTGGAGGGATTTTTACTGAATGAACAAACTTGGTTACAGCATTTAAAAGAAAAACGCTTGGCTTATGGACTATCTCAAAACCGTTTAGCTGTTGCGACTGGTATTACAAGGCAGTATCTAAGCGATATTGAAACAGGAAAAGTCAAGCCATCAGAGGATTTACAGCAGTCCCTTTGGGAAGCTCTGGAACGCTTCAATCCCGACGCTCCCCTTGAAATGCTGTTTGATTATGTAAGAATTCGCTTTCCGACAACAGACGTACAGCAGGTGGTCGAAAACATCTTACAACTGAAACTGTCCTATTTTCTTCATGAGGACTATGGTTTCTATTCTTATTCAGAGCATTATGCTTTAGGCGACATATTCGTCCTTTGCTCCCATGAACTGGACAAAGGAGTTCTGGTGGAATTGAAAGGTCGTGGGTGCAGACAATTTGAAAGCTATCTTCTGGCACAACAAAGAAGCTGGTATGAGTTCTTTATGGACGTTTTGGTGGCTGGCGGTGTGATGAAACGCCTTGACCTTGCCATTAACGATAAGACAGGGATTTTAAATATCCCTGTACTCACTGAAAAGTGCCAACAGGAAGAATGTATCTCCGTCTTCCGCAGTTTTAAAAGCTATCGCAGTGGCGAACTGGTACGCAAAGAGGAAAAGGAATGTATGGGAAACACCCTCTATATCGGTTCATTACAAAGTGAAGTTTATTTCTGTATCTATGAAAAGGACTACGAGCAGTACAAGAAAAATGATATTCCCATTGAAGACGCAGAAGTAAAAAACCGTTTTGAGATTCGATTGAAAAATGAGCGTGCCTATTATGCAGTCCGTGATTTACTCGTCTATGACAATCCAGAGCATACCGCCTTTAAAATTATCAATCGGTATATCCGTTTTGTAGATAAAGACGATTCCAAACCTCGTTCTGATTGGAAACTGAATGAAGAATGGGCTTGGTTTATTGGGAACAATCGTGAACGATTAAAACTAACCACAAAACCAGAGCCTTACTCCTTCCAAAGGACGCTGAACTGGCTATCTCATCAAGTTGCCCCGACCTTAAAGGTTGCGATTAAACTTGATGAAATCAACCAGACGCAGGTTGTAAAAGACATTCTCGACCATGCGAAACTGACAGACCGACACAAGCAGATTTTGAAGCAACAGTCAGTAAAAGAACAGGACGTGATAACAACAAAAAAATAACTCAAATACAAATTCATTGAATATAGAGAGGAGAACATTTTTATGAATTTTGGACAAAACCTTTATAACTGGTTTCTATCAAACGCTCAATCACTGGTGCTTTTAGCAATCGTTGTGATTGGCTTGTATCTTGGCTTCAAGCGTGAGTTTAGCAAACTGATTGGCTTTTTAATTATTGCGATTATTGCGGTTGGCTTAGTCTTCAACGCTGCTGGAGTAAAAGACATTTTACTAGAGCTATTCAATCGCATTATTGGTGCTTAAATAAAACCGTTCTTTTGTGGAATATAAGTGGTTTTCTTATGTTCCGCAAAGGAATGGTACACCAAACGAAGTGCGGTAGGGATTTTTGAATCTCTACAAAGAAAGGACGTGAATATATGGACGATATGCAAGTCTATATTGCGAATTTAGGCAAATACAATGAGGGCGAATTGGTCGGTGCGTGGTTTACCTTTCCCATTGACTTTGAGGAAGTCAAAGAGAAAATCGGCTTGAATGATGAATATGAGGAATACGCCATTCATGACTACGAGTTACCCTTTACGGTTGACGAATACACTTCCATTGGCGAACTCAATCGACTATGGGAAATGGTATCGGAATTACCCGAAGAATTACAATCGGAGCTATCTGCTCTGCTCACTCATTTTTCAAGCATTGAAGAACTAAGCGAACATCAAGAGGATATTATCATTCATTCCGATTGTGATGATATGTATGACGTGGCACGCTACTACATTGAAGAAACGGGTGCTTTAGGCGAAGTACCAGCTAGTCTTCAAAACTATATTGATTATCAAGCCTATGGTCGGGATTTAGACCTTTCAGGAACGTTTATCTCAACCAATCATGGGATTTTTGAAATCGTCTATTAAATCTGTCGGTACATTACTACTGGCAGATTTTCTATTTTACGGGGTGGCTCAATCAGCTACCCCTATTTTTTATGAAAGGATTGATTACATGAAGAAAATACGAAGCTATACCAGTATCTGGTCTGTGGAAAAGGTACTGTATTCTATCAATGATTTTAGACTTCCGTTTCCCATAACCTTTACGCAAATGACATGGTTTGTCGTGTCACTCTTTGCAGTGATGATACTTGGCAACTTGCCCCCTCTTTCCATGATAGAGGGAGCATTTCTCAAATACTTTGGGATTCCTGTGGCTTTCACATGGTTTATGTCTACAAAAACTTTTGATGGTAAAAAGCCTTATGGATTTTTGAAGTCTGTCATTGCTTATGCACTGCGACCAAAGCTGACCTATGCAGGAAAAAAAGTAACGCTTGGCAGAAACCAGCCACAAGAAGCCATTACAGCAGTTAGGAGTGAATTTTATGGCATATCCAATTAAATACATTGAAAACAATCTCGTCTGGAATAAAGACGGGGAATGTTATGCTTACTATGAGCTTGTTCCTTACAATTACTCATTTCTAAGTCCAGAACAGAAAATACAAGTGCATGATTCTTTCAGACAGCTTATCGCACAAAATCGTGATGGCAAAATTCATGCTTTACAAATCAGTACAGAATCCAGCATACGTTCTGCACAAGAGCGTTCCAAAAATGAAGTCACTGGCAAGCTCAAAGCGGTTGCCTATGACAAAATCGACCAACAGACAGACGCTTTAATATCCATGATTGGCGAAAATCAAGTGAACTACCGTTTCTTTATCGGCTTTAAGTTGCTTCTCAACGATCAGGAGTTTTCTATGAAAAGTCTTACCGTTGAAGCAAAAAATGCTTTGTCTGATTTTGTCTATGATGTGAACCATAAGCTGATGGGCGATTTTGTTAGTATGAGTAATGATGAAATCCTGCGTTTTCAGAAGATGGAAAAGCTCTTAGAAAATAAAATCTCTCGTCGTTTCAAAATCCGCAGGTTAGATAAGGACGACTTCGGCTATCTGATTGAACACCTTTACGGACAGACAGGCACTGCCTATGAAGAGTATGAGTACCATCTATCAAAGAAAAAGCTGGATAATGAAACGCTGATTAAATACTATGACTTGATTAAGCCTACTCGCTGTTTGGTGGAAGAAAAACAGCGATATTTGAAAATCCAGCAGGAAGATGAAACCGTCTATGTAGCTTACTTTACCATTAACAGCATTGTCGGAGAACTGGACTTCCCGTCCTCTGAAATCTTCTACTACCAGCAACAGCAATTTACATTCCCGATTGATACGTCAATGAATGTGGAAATTGTAGCGAATCGTAAAGCCCTATCTACTGTCCGCAATAAAAAGAAAGAACTGAAAGACTTGGATAACCACGCTTGGCAAAGTGATAATGAAACCAGCTCCAATGTGGCGGAAGCTCTGGAAAGTGTGAATGAGCTGGAAACCAATTTAGACCAAAGCAAGGAATCTATGTACAAGCTGTCTTATGTGGTAAGGGTATCAGCAAATGATCTTGACGAACTCAAACGTCGTTGTAATGAAGTGAAAGATTTTTATGACGATTTAAGCGTAAAACTGGTACGACCATTTGGGGATATGCTCGGCTTACATGAAGAATTTTTACCTGCCAGCAAGCGTTATATGAATGATTATATTCAATACGTGACCTCTGATTTCCTCGCTGGTTTAGGTTTTGGTGCTACTCAAATGCTGGGGGAAAATGAGGGGATTTATGTTGGCTACAGCTTAGATACTGGACGCAATGTCTATCTGAAACCTGCTCTTGCCAGTCAAGGGGTTAAGGGTTCAGTAACCAATGCGTTAGCGTCGGCTTTTGTTGGTTCGCTGGGTGGTGGTAAATCCTTTGCGAATAACCTTATCGTCTATTATGCGGTGCTTTATGGGGCACAAGCAGTGATTGTAGACCCAAAAGCAGAACGTGGCAGATGGAAAGAAACCTTGCCAGAGATTTCCCATGAAATCAATATCGTCACTCTGACTTCTGATGAGAAAAACAAAGGCTTACTTGACCCTTATGTGATTATGAAAAATCCCAAAGATTCTGAATCACTGGCTATTGATATTCTGACATTCCTTACGGGGATTTCCTCTCGTGATGGGGAACGCTTCCCAATCCTTAGAAAAGCCATTCGTGCAGTAACCAATAGTGAAGTACGAGGGTTGATGAAAGTGATTGAGGAATTACGGGTTGAGAATACGCCACTAAGTACCAGTATAGCCGACCATATCGAAAGTTTTACAGACTATGACTTTGCACATTTATTATTCAGTAATGGTTATGTGGAGCAGTCTATCAGCTTAGAAAAACAACTGAACATTATACAGGTTGCGGACTTGGTACTTCCCGACAAGGAAACTTCCTTTGAGGAATATACCACTATGGAGCTTTTATCCGTTGCTATGCTGATTGTCATTAGTACCTTTGCTTTAGACTTTATCCATACAGACCGAAGCATTTTCAAGATTGTAGATTTAGACGAAGCATGGAGCTTTTTACAGGTAGCACAAGGAAAAACACTATCTATGAAGCTGGTTCGGGCTGGTCGTGCTATGAACGCTGGGGTATATTTCGTGACCCAAAATACAGACGACCTCTTAGATGAAAAACTGAAAAATAACCTCGGCTTAAAATTTGCATTTCGTTCCACTGACCTTAACGAGATTAAAAAGACCTTAGCCTTTTTTGGTGTAGACCCAGAGGACGAAAACAATCAGAAGCGATTGCGTGATTTGGAAAACGGGCAATGCCTTATCAGTGATTTATATGGTCGTGTCGGTGTGATACAGTTCCACCCTGTATTTGAAGAACTGCTCCATGCCTTTGATACCAGACCACCTGTGCGAAAAGAGGTGTAAATGTGAAACCATCAATAGTAAACAGAATAAAATCAAACTGGACGCTGAAACGTCTAGGTAAAGTGGCAATGACAGTGGCTTTCACACTTGTGATTGCCATTTTTCTTTTAGCCATGCTGGGAACGGTGGTTCAAGCTGCGGGCTTGGTAGATGATACGGTCAATGTGGCAAATGAATACAGCCGATACCCACTTGAAAACTATCAACTGGATTTTTATGTGGATAATAGCTGGGGCTGGCTTCCGTGGAACTGGTCGGACGGGATTGGAAAACAGGTCATGTATGGACTATATGCCATTACCAATTTTATTTGGACAATCAGTTTGTATGTTTCCAATGCGACAGGTTACTTAGTACAGGAAGCCTATTCCTTAGACTTCATTTCCGCTACAGCAGATTCCATTGGTAAGAATATGCAGACCTTAGCTGGTGTGAGTGCAAACGGATTTTCAACAGAGGGTTTCTATGTTGGATTCCTCTTACTCTTGATTTTGGTTCTTGGGGTTTATGTTGCCTATACGGGACTGATAAAGAGAGAAACCACAAAGGCAATTCATGCCATTATGAATTTTGTGCTGGTGTTTATCCTATCGGCTTCCTTTATTGCCTACGCTCCCGACTACATTAAAAAAATCAATGACTTTTCATCAGACATCAGTAATGCCAGTTTATCACTTGGCACGAAGATTGTCATGCCCCATTCCGATAGTCAAGGCAAGGACAGCGTGGACTTAATCAGAGATAGCCTGTTTTCCATACAGGTTCAGCAACCGTGGCTACTGCTTCAATACAACAGTTCAGACATTGAAAGTATTGGTGCTGACCGTGT
The DNA here is from genome assembly GCF_035725965.1 of Enterococcus sp. E5-162. Taxonomy (NCBI): domain Bacteria; kingdom Bacillati; phylum Bacillota; class Bacilli; order Lactobacillales; family Enterococcaceae; genus Enterococcus; species Enterococcus sp. E5-162. The sequence continues at coordinate 6,375 of NZ_JAPRFV010000019.1, forward strand.
GGAAAGTCTACTTTCAACCAGTCCAGACAGTAATAATGGAGAAGACAGAGAAAAAATTGTAGCAGAAGAAATCGAAGACAGAAACAATGTGAACATGACGATTACAAAAACTATTAACCGTTTGGGTACAGTCTTCTTTCTCTTTGTATTCAATATCGGGATTTCTATATTCGTATTCCTACTAACAGGAATCATGATTTTCTCGCAGGTACTTTTTATCATCTATGCCATGTTTCTGCCTGTGAGCTTTATTTTAAGCATGATTCCGTCCTTTGATGGTATGTCAAAACGAGCCATTATCAAACTCTTTAATACCATTTTGACACGAGCTGGAATCACGCTGATTATTACGACAGCCTTTAGTATTTCAACCATGCTCTATACCTTATCGGCTGGTTATCCGTTCTTTTTGATTGCCTTTTTACAGATTGTGACCTTTGCAGGAATCTACTTCAAACTGAGCGATTTAATGAGTATGTTTTCGCTTCAAAGCAACGATTCTCAAAGTGTGGGAAGTCGTGTGATGAGAAAACCTCGTATGCTTATGCACGCTCATATGCACCGCCTACAGCGTAAACTTGGACGCTCCATGACAGCTTTAGGTGCTGGCTCTGCCATTGCCAGTGCTACAGGAAAACAAGGACAGTCGGGTAGTTCTGGTAGGACACAAGCAGATCACACCCGTCCAGACGGACAGGAAAAATCAACACTTGGAAAACGTATCGGACAAACAATCGGAGCAGTTGCTGATACCAAAGATAAAATCGTTGATTCTGCTGGTAATCTCAAAGAACAGGTTAAGGATATTCCGACCAATGCAAGATATGCAGTGTATCAAGGAAAATCCAAAGCAAAAGAAAATGTTCGTGACCTAACTTCCAGTATTTCTCAAACCAGAGCAGACAGAGCCAGCGGACGCAAGGAACAGCAGGAACAAAGACGCAAAACCATTGCAGAGCGTCGCTCTGAAATGGAACAGGTCAAACAGAAAAAACAGCCAGCTTCTTCCGTTCATGAAAGACCAGCTACTAAGCAAGAACAATCTCATGATGGACAGACCGCAAAACAATCTTCTATTCAGACTTCACGCATGGAATCTCAACAAGCCAAACAGGAGCGTCCAGCAGTTAAGTCCGATTCTTTAAGTTTAAAAGCGGAACGACAAAACCGTACTACACAAGAAAGAACAGTTCAAAAGCCAGCAACTTCAACTACACCAGCAGACAGAGCTTCACAACGTCCAGTCACAAAAGAGCGTCCGTCTACTGTTCAAAGAGTTCAAAGCCAAAACCTTAGAAATAGACCACCAATAAAATCCGCCACTATCAAGAAAGGCAGTAAGAAACCATGAAACTGAAAGCTTTAGTGATTGGTGGTTCTGGGCTATTCTTGATGGTCTTCTCACTGCTTCTGTTTGTTGCCATTTTATTTTCAGATGAACAGGACAGCGGAATTTCCAATATTCATTATGGAGGTGTGAATGTTTCCGCAGAAGTGCTGGCTCATAAGCCTATGGTAGAAAAATATGCCAAAGAATATGGCGTTGAAGAATATGTCAACATACTTCTTGCGATTATACAGGTGGAATCGGGCGGTACTGCGGAAGATGTTATGCAGTCCTCGGAATCCCTCGGTCTTCCACCTAATTCATTGAGTACAGAAGAATCCATTAAGCAAGGTGTGAAGTATTTCAGTGAATTATTAGCCAGTAGCGAAAGGCTCAGTGTAGATTTAGAATCGGTTATCCAGTCCTACAATTATGGTGGTGGTTTCTTAGGGTATGTGGCTAATCGTGGAAATAAATATACCTTTGAACTGGCTCAAAGTTTCTCAAAAGAGTATTCAGGTGGCGAAAAAGTGTCTTACCCCAATCCCATAGCCATACCTATCAATGGGGGCTGGCGATACAACTATGGCAATATGTTTTATGTGCAACTGGTAACGCAGTATCTTGTCACAACAGAGTTTGATGATGATACGGTACAAGCCATCATGGACGAAGCACTGAAATATGAGGGCTGGCGATACGTTTACGGTGGAGCTTCCCCGACTACTTCTTTTGATTGTAGCGGACTGACACAATGGACGTATGGAAAAGCTGGAATTAACTTACCACGAACCGCACAACAGCAATATGATGTGACCCAGCATATCCCACTATCGGAAGCACAAGCTGGCGATTTGGTTTTCTTTCATTCTACCTATAACGCTGGCTCTTATATTACTCATGTTGGGATATACCTTGGCAATAACCGTATGTTTCATGCAGGCGACCCAATCGGTTATGCCGACTTAACAAGCCCCTACTGGCAACAGCATTTAGTGGGAGCAGGACGAATCAAACAATGAGAAAGGAAGATTTAATGATGAAATTTAGAAAAAATCAGAATAAAGAAAAACAGATACCAAAGGAAAAGAAACCTCGTGTCTATAAGGTCAATCCTCATAAAAAGGTTGTGATTGCCTTGTGGGTACTTTTAGGGCTTAGTTTCAGCTTTGCGATATTCAAGCACTTTACAGCTATAGATACTCATACTATTCACGAAACAACTATCATAGAAAAGGAATACGTTGATACTCATCATGTAGAAAATTTTGTAGAGAACTTTGCGAAAGTCTACTATTCATGGGAGCAATCCGATAAGTCCATTGATAATCGAATGGAAAGTCTAAAAGGCTATCTGACAGATGAACTTCAAGCTCTCAATGTTGATACAGTACGCAAAGATATTCCTGTATCGTCTTCTGTAAGAGGATTTCAGATATGGACGGTAGAGCCAACTGGCGACAATGAGTTTAATGTAACCTACAGTGTAGACCAGCTCATTACAGAGGGAGAAAATACAAAGACCGTCCACTCTGCTTATATAGTGAGTGTCTATGTAGATGGTTCTGGAAATATGGTACTGGTTAAGAATCCGACCATTACCAACATACCTAAGAAATCAAGTTATAAACCAAAAGCCATTGAAAGTGAGGGGACGGTTGATTCCATTACAACCAATGAAATCAATGAGTTTTTAACGACGTTCTTCAAGCTCTATCCTACAGCGACAGCCAGTGAACTTTCCTACTATGTGAATGACGGGATATTAAAACCAATCGGAAAAGAGTACATCTTTCAAGAACTGGTAAATCCTATTCACAATCGTAAGGATAATCAAGTCACGGTATCGCTGACAGTGGAGTATATCGACCAGCAGACCAAAGCAACGCAGGTATCTCAATTTGATTTGGTACTTGAAAAGAACGGGAGTAATTGGAAGATTGTAAAATAACAAATATTGGTACATGATTACAGATACTTTGTAATCATGTACTCTTTTTGATAAAAAATTGGAGATTCCTTTACAAATATGCTCTTACGTGCTATTATTTAAGTGACTATTTAAAAGGAGTTAATAAATATGCGGCAAGGTATTCTTAAATAAACTGTCAATTTGATAGCAGGAACAAATAATTAGATGTCCTTTTTTAGGAGGGCTTAGTTTTTTGTACCCAGTTTAAGAATACCTTTATCATGTGATTCTAAAGTATCCAGAGAATATCTGTATGCTTTGTATACCTATGGTTATGCATAAAAATCCCAGTGATAAAAGTATTTATCACTGGGATTTTTATGCCCTTTTGGGTTTTTGAATGGAGGAAAATCACATGAAAATTATTAATATTGGAGTTTTAGCTCATGTTGATGCAGGAAAAACTACCTTAACAGAAAGCTTATTATATAACAGTGGAGCGATTACAGAATTAGGAAGCGTGGACAAAGGTACAACGAGGACGGATAATACGCTTTTAGAACGTCAGAGAGGAATTACAATTCAGACAGGAATAACCTCTTTTCAGTGGGAAAATACGAAGGTGAACATCATAGACACGCCAGGACATATGGATTTCTTAGCAGAAGTATATCGTTCATTATCAGTTTTAGATGGGGCAATTCTACTGATTTCTGCAAAAGATGGCGTACAAGCACAAACTCGTATATTATTTCATGCACTTAGGAAAATGGGGATTCCCACAATCTTTTTTATCAATAAGATTGACCAAAATGGAATTGATTTATCAACGGTTTATCAGGATATTAAAGAGAAACTTTCTATGGAAATTATAATCAAACAGAAAGTAGAGCTGCACCCTAATATGTGTGTGATGAGCTGTACGGAACCTGAGCAATGGGATGTGGTAATAGAAGGAAATGATGACCTTTTAGAGAAATATATGTCCGGTAAATCATTAGAAGCATTAGAACTCGAACAAGAGGAAATCAGAAGATTTCAGAATTGCTCCTTGTACCCTGTTTATCATGGAAGCGCAAAAAGCAACATAGGGATTGAGCAGCTTATAGAAGTGATAACGAATAAATTTTATTCATCAACATACAGAAAGAAGTCTGAACTTTGCGGAAATGTCTTCAAAATTGAATATTCGGAAGAAAGACAACGTCTTGCATATGTACGCCTTTATGGCGGAATCCTGCATTTGCGGGATTCGGTTAGAATATCGGAAAAGGAAAAAATAAAAATTACAGAAATGTATACTTCAATAAATGGTGAATTATGTAAAATTGATAAGGCTTATTCCGGGGAAATTGTTATTTTGCAAAATGAGTTTTTGAAGCTAAATAGTGTTCTTGGAGATACAAAGCTATTGCCACAGAGAGAGAGAATTGAAAATCCGCTCCCTCTGCTGCAAACAACTGTTGAACCGAGCAAACCTCAACAAAGGGAAATGTTACTTGATGCACTTTTAGAAATCTCCGACAGTGACCCGCTTCTACAATATTATGTGGATTCTACGACACATGAAATTATACTTTCTTTCTTAGGGAAAGTACAAATGGAAGTGATTAGTGCACTGTTGCAAGAAAAGTATCATGTGGAGATAGAACTAAAAGAGCCTACAGTCATTTATATGGAGAGACCGTTAAAAAATGCAGAATATACCATTCACATCGAAGTGCCGCCAAATCCTTTCTGGGCTTCCATTGGTTTATCTGTATCACCGCTTCCGTTGGGAAGTGGAATGCAGTATGAGAGCTCGGTTTCTCTTGGATACTTAAATCAATCATTTCAAAATGCAGTTATGGAAGGGATACGCTATGGTTGCGAACAAGGATTATATGGTTGGAATGTGACGGATTGTAAAATCTGTTTTAAGTATGGCTTATACTATAGCCCTGTTAGTACCCCAGCAGATTTTCGGATGCTTGCTCCTATTGTATTGGAACAAGTCTTAAAAAAAGCTGGAACAGAATTGTTAGAGCCATATCTTAGTTTTAAAATTTATGCGCCACAGGAATATCTTTCACGAGCATACAACGATGCTCCTAAATATTGTGCGAACATCGTAGACACTCAATTGAAAAATAATGAGGTCATTCTTAGTGGAGAAATCCCTGCTCGGTGTATTCAAGAATATCGTAGTGATTTAACTTTCTTTACAAATGGACGTAGTGTTTGTTTAACAGAGTTAAAAGGGTACCATGTTACTACCGGTGAACCTGTTTGCCAGCCCCGTCGTCCAAATAGTCGGATAGATAAAGTACGATATATGTTCAATAAAATAACTTAGTGTATTTTATGTTGTTATATAAATATGGTTTCTTGTTAAATAAGATGAAATATTTTTTAATAAAGATTTGAATTAAAGTGTAAAGGAGGAATTAATTATGAAGTGAAATGAATGTAACAGGGTTCAATTAAAAGAGGGAAGCGTATCATTAACCCTATAAACTACGTCTGCCCTCATTATTGGAGGGTGAAATGTGAATACATCCTATTCACAATCGAATTTACGACACAACCAAATTTTAATTTGGCTTTGCATTTTATCTTTTTTTAGCGTATTAAATGAAATGGTTTTGAACGTCTCATTACCTGATATTGCAAATGATTTTAATAAACCACCTGCGAGTACAAACTGGGTGAACACAGCCTTTATGTTAACCTTTTCCATTGGAACAGCTGTATATGGAAAGCTATCTGATCAATTAGGCATCAAAAGGTTACTCCTATTTGGAATTATAATAAATTGTTTCGGGTCGGTAATTGGGTTTGTTGGCCATTCTTTCTTTTCCTTACTTATTATGGCTCGTTTTATTCAAGGGGCTGGTGCAGCTGCATTTCCAGCACTCGTAATGGTTGTAGTTGCGCGCTATATTCCAAAGGAAAATAGGGGTAAAGCATTTGGTCTTATTGGATCGATAGTAGCCATGGGAGAAGGAGTCGGTCCAGCGATTGGTGGAATGATAGCCCATTATATTCATTGGTCCTATCTTCTACTCATTCCTATGATAACAATTATCACTGTTCCGTTTCTTATGAAATTATTAAAGAAAGAAGTAAGGATAAAAGGTCATTTTGATATCAAAGGAATTATACTAATGTCTGTAGGCATTGTATTTTTTATGTTGTTTACAACATCATATAGCATTTCTTTTCTTATCGTTAGCGTGCTGTCATTCCTGATATTTGTAAAACATATCAGGAAAGTAACAGATCCTTTTGTTGATCCCGGATTAGGGAAAAATATACCTTTTATGATTGGAGTTCTTTGTGGGGGAATTATATTTGGAACAGTAGCAGGGTTTGTCTCTATGGTTCCTTATATGATGAAAGATGTTCACCAGCTAAGTACTGCCGAAATCGGAAGTGTAATTATTTTCCCTGGAACAATGAGTGTCATTATTTTCGGCTACATTGGTGGGATACTTGTTGATAGAAGAGGTCCTTTATACGTGTTAAACATCGGAGTTACATTTCTTTCTGTTAGCTTTTTAACTGCTTCCTTTCTTTTAGAAACAACATCATGGTTCATGACAATTATAATCGTATTTGTTTTAGGTGGGCTTTCGTTCACCAAAACAGTTATATCAACAATTGTTTCAAGTAGCTTGAAACAGCAGGAAGCTGGTGCTGGAATGAGTTTGCTTAACTTTACCAGCTTTTTATCAGAGGGAACAGGTATTGCAATTGTAGGTGGTTTATTATCCATACCCTTACTTGATCAAAGGTTGTTACCTATGGAAGTTGATCAGTCAACTTATCTGTATAGTAATTTGTTATTACTTTTTTCAGGAATCATTGTCATTAGTTGGCTGGTTACCTTGAATGTATATAAACATTCTCAAAGGGATTTCTAAATCGTTAAGGGATCAACTTTGGGAGAGAGTTCAAAATTGATCCTTTTTTTATAACAGGAATTCAAATCTTTTTGTTCCATTAAAGGGCGCGATTGCTGAATAAAAGATACGAGAGACCTCTCTTGTATCTTTTTTATTTTGAGTGGTTTTGTCCGTTACACTAGAAAACCGAAAGACAATAAAAATTTTATTCTTGCTGAGTCTGGCTTTCGGTAAGCTAGACAAAACGGACAAAATAAAAATTGGCAAGGGTTTAAAGGTGGAGATTTTTTGAGTGATCTTCTCAAAAAATACTACCTGTCCCTTGCTGATTTTTAAACGAGCACGAGAGCAAAACCCCCCTTTGCTGAGGTGGCAGAGGGCAGGTTTTTTTGTTTCTTTTTTCTCGTAAAAAAAAGAAAGGTCTTAAAGGTTTTATGGTTTTGGTCGGCACTGCCGACAGCCTCGCAGAGCACACACTTTATGAATATAAAGTATAGTGTGTTATACTTTACTTGGAAGTGGTTGCCGGAAAGAGCGAAAATGCCTCACATTTGTGCCACCTAAAAAGGAGCGATTTACATATGAGTTATGCAGTTTGTAGAATGCAAAAAGTGAAATCAGCTGGACTAAAAGGCATGCAATTTCATAATCAAAGAGAGCGAAAAAGTAGAACGAATGATGATATTGACCATGAGCGAACACGTGAAAATTATGATTTGAAAAATGATAAAAATATTGATTACAACGAACGTGTCAAAGAAATTATTGAATCACAAAAAACAGGTACAAGAAAAACGAGGAAAGATGCTGTTCTTGTAAATGAGTTGCTAGTAACATCTGACCGAGATTTTTTTGAGCAACTGGATCCAGGAGAACAAAAACGATTTTTTGAGGAAAGTTATAAATTATTTTCCGAACGATATGGCAAGCAAAATATTGCTTATGCAACAGTTCATAATGATGAGCAAACCCCTCACATGCATTTAGGTGTTGTGCCTATGCGTGATGGAAAACTGCAAGGAAAAAATGTGTTTAATCGTCAAGAACTGTTATGGCTACAAGATAAATTCCCCGAGCATATGAAAAAACAGGGTTTTGAGTTGAAGCGTGGTGAACGTGGCTCTGACCGTAAACATATTGAGACAGCTAAATTTAAAAAACAAACTTTGGAAAAAGAGATTGATTTTCTAGAAAAAAATTTAGCAGTTAAAAAAGATGAATGGACTGCTTATAGCGATAAAGTTAAATCAGATTTAGAAGTACCAGCGAAACGACACATGAAAAGTGTTGAAGTGCCAACGGGTGAAAAGTCCATGTTTGGTTTGGGAAAAGAAATAATGAAAACAGAAAAGAAACCAACCAAAAATGTTGTTATATCGGAGCGTGATTATAAAAACTTAGTGACTGCTGCGAGAGATAACGATAGGTTAAAACAGCATGTTAGAAATCTCATGAGTACTGATATGGCGAGAGAATATAAAAAATTAAGTAAAGAACATGGGCAAGTTAAAGAAAAATATAGTGGTCTTGTAGAGCGATTTAATGAAAATGTAAATGATTATAATGAGTTGCTTGAAGAAAACAAGTCTTTAAAGTCTAAAATAAGCGATTTAAAGCGTGATGTGAGTTTAATCTATGAAAGCACTAAGGAATTCCTTAAGGAACGTACAGACGGCTTAAAAGCCTTTAAAAACGTTTTTAAGGGGTTTGTAGACAAGGTAAAGGATAAAACAGCACAATTCCAAGAAAAACACGATTTAGAACCTAAAAAGAACGAATTTGAACTAACTCATAACCGAGAGGTAAAAAAAGAACGAAGTCGAGATCAGGGAATGAGTTTATAAAATAAAAAAAGCACCTGAAAAGGTGTCTTTTTTTGATGGTTTTGAACTTGTTCTTTCTTATCTTGATACATATAGAAATAACGTCATTTTTATTTTAGTTGCTGAAAGGTGCGTTGAAGTGTTGGTATGTATGTGTTTTAAAGTATTGAAAACCCTTAAAATTGGTTGCACAGAAAAACCCCATCTGTTAAAGTTATAAGTGACCAAACAAATAACTAAATAGATGGGGGTTTCTTTTAATATTATGTGTCCTAATAGTAGCATTTATTCAGATGAAAAATCAAGGGTTTTAGTGGACAAGACAAAAAGTGGAAAAGTGAGACCATGGAGAGAAAAGAAAATCGCTAATGTTGATTACTTTGAACTTCTGCATATTCTTGAATTTAAAAAGGCTGAAAGAGTAAAAGATTGTGCTGAAATATTAGAGTATAAACAAAATCGTGAAACAGGCGAAAGAAAGTTGTATCGAGTGTGGTTTTGTAAATCCAGGCTTTGTCCAATGTGCAACTGGAGGAGAGCAATGAAACATGGCATTCAGTCACAAAAGGTTGTTGCTGAAGTTATTAAACAAAAGCCAACAGTTCGTTGGTTGTTTCTCACATTAACAGTTAAAAATGTTTATGATGGCGAAGAATTAAATAAGAGTTTGTCAGATATGGCTCAAGGATTTCGCCGAATGATGCAATATAAAAAAATTAATAAAAATCTTGTTGGTTTTATGCGTGCAACGGAAGTGACAATAAATAATAAAGATAATTCTTATAATCAGCACATGCATTCTTAATCACTTGGATATATTCTTTTTGTTTTAACGCTTCAATAATACTTGCTCTTGTCGCTTCTGTTCCGATCCCCTCGACTTCTTGTAAAATCTTGATTGCTTCTTCATCATCAACCGTTTTATTAGCGGTTTTCATAGCAGTTAATAATGTACCCTCTGTAAAAGCTTTCGGTGGTTGTGTTTCTTTTTCGGCACTCTTAACGTCAACCTCGGCATGTTCTCCAATGATAACCAAGGGTAACGTTTGAACGTCCTCTTTTTCTTCTTTGGTTTGTTGTTTGAAAAGAATTTTCCAACCTTCTTGTTTTGGTGTCTTTCCGATCGATTGAAACAGCAAATCAGCTACTTTCGTTTGTATCTTGGTTTCTTCATACAAGTAATCAGGTAAAAACATGGCAACGGTCGTTTTAACGACTAAAGCATATATTTTTCGTTGTAAATCGTCCATTTTTGCTAATGCAGATTCGGTAGGTACTTGTTTTGTTGGGATAATGGCGTGGTGTTCCTGTACCTTACTACCGTCCACATAACGCTTTCTAGGCTCTGTTTGAACCATTTCGAGATCAAGTCCTAAAAAACCGCTATATTTGCCAAAATTTGCTTTTAAATAAGCAAATTCGTTCTCTGTAATAAATGGTGTATCTGTTCTTGGATAACTCAATAATTTTGCTTCATACAGTCCTTGCATAGCTTTTAAAGTTTGGCTTGCTGTCGCTTTATAAAGCTGATTGACTTTTGATTGTAAACTACTTAAAGAAAACAAACTCGGACTATTCGTTTTCTTCTCTTTGGTTTGAACATCAGCAATTATCCCCTCTTGATTGCCTATTTTAGCTTGTTTAGAAGAAACAAAGGATAAAAGTTCCTCTTGGCTCTTAAAACGCTGTGTGGGGCTTAGAACGCCCTTAAACGACCCTTGGTTTACTTTTATACTAGCTTCCACCTCGAAAAAACCTGAATAATTCATAGCTCTAAATTTAACCTGTTTTTTTGAACAAATTGCCAATTTTTAAATTAGGCAGATACTTTCTTCCAAAATAATGTGTTTTCGAACAGGATGCCTACGGAAGAAGATCATAATAAAAATTATTTGTCTATTTAAGGGCAGACGAATCCCTTGAAAAAGAATCGGTTAAAAAATTTGTGTGATAACTAGTCTAAATCCATTGTTTGGATCGCCGCAGGCGTTCAAAAACCTTATAAAATTCAGTTTGATACACATGATAACTTGACAGTTTGAGATAGACCTGTCTCCCAGTCTGAACAAGTTTACCGGCTACTTTAAGCAATATCAGCCGGATGGAATGAATCGTCATGCCCTGGTTCACTTTATCAAAACCAATGCTTTTTAAAAAATTAACGAGGTTGTATGCAAGGACACTGATCATCATTCTGACATGATTTTCTAAGAAACGCGGGCTATCTGTTTTATCGAAGTAAAAGCCACCTTTCGCTTCTTTGATGAAATTTTCCATTGTTCCTCGCTTGCCGTAAAGAGAAAATATGACTTCAGGCGAGACATTGTCGGATAGATTAGTCACAATAAACGCATGATGAAATAGCAATTCTCCTCCTTCACGGACGGAGCGTATACAGACACGACGAGGTTTCGACCAGGATTGTGCTTGATAAGGTAGTGAAAAATACTGCACTTCTCGCTCTTCCCATTCTTGATTGTCCCCGTAAAGAACAGAATGTTCAGCTAACTGACTTAACCTCCGATTGCTCTTTAATCGGATAACGTACTGGCTTTCAGTTGCTTCACAAGACTCATACACCTCTGGTGTGGCGAAGCCGCTGTCACCCCGAACCAATATCTCGGTATGAGGTAACGTGCTCTTGTAGTGGTGTAAAAGCGGGTTGATAAAGGCTTTTACCCCTTTAGATGTGTACTGATTGCCTGAACGCAGTTCAGCTTTTAAGAAATCTCCGGTCAGTCCATCAAAGGCAACTAATGGGTGATAGCCGTAGGTTTGATAATGGGCATTATAATCTGTTTGTTCTTGGCGTCCAAAGGTATCCGAATGTGTGGAATCGACATCAATGATTAACTCGGTGTCATTGCGAATTAAACGTGCTTTATCAATCAATGACTGATTTAATGCTTGGAGTTGATCGATGTTCTCCTCGGTGAAACGATCCAGAAACCGTGAGATTGAGGATTGTGATGCCAACTGTTTTTTACCGAGTACAGCTTGAAAGACAGGATCCCGTCTTAATAGATTAGCTGATGAGTCTGCCGAGTAACCAGCAATTAATTGCATAATAAGCTGTTCCAATATCGCTAAGTTATCATGGGTAAAATAAGCCCGATGATCTGTAATATGGAGCCATTGTTTAGCTAAGTGCGAAAAGCCGAAGGTATTCATTAATTCTTTAACCAGGACTAACCCCGAATCACTTGATAGACGACCACCGGTATGTGAAATAGTGATATTTGAATTGAATTTAACTTGATTTTTGTGTAAGCTAGTCATGAGAAGAACTCCTTTCTTATGGTTGGTTTCGTCACCTTTACCATAGCAGAATGGGGTTCTTTTTTCATCACTTAAGGGGTGAAACTAAAAAAGTAATTATCAGACTGCCGTTAGGCAGTTTCAGACGGTTTCAATTAAAAAGTATGAATTATTCAGGGTAAACATCTTTCGTTGTATTGTAAATTAACGCCATCCAAAATTTTGATTCAAGATTTTCTTTCGGTTTATTATATGTTTGAGCCAATATAAGCTACAAAACTGCTGTCTATCCATTTTTGAGTAACCTCATTTATATCAATCCCAATAGTAGCCAACCCAATAATGCTGCAATCCAATTTCTCTAACAAAGCTATTAAAGCCTTCATTTGAGAACCTGTCTCTATCCAATCATCTACAATCAAAACTCTTTTGTTCCTCACAATAGAACTCTTAGATATTTCAAAGCTTTTATCTTGACCTGAATAGTCGGTAAAATGTGTCGAAATAATCTCTTCTTTTGCGTATGGCAGCTTATCACCTTTTCTTACTCCAATAAACCCCACTCCAAGTTCTTTGGCTATGGCAGTGCCTAGTATCCATCCAATTGCTTCTGGGGCAGCCACATAATCTACTTTATTTTGAAAATCCAATGATAGTACTTTTACAATTTTATCAAAAACGGTTTTATGTGTAAAAATAGTTAGTAAATCATATTTTCCAATTGAGTTACGAGGTAATATACCTCTAATTTCATTTATAACATCAGTACTTTCCATACATTTACACCCCTTGCTTATGGTTAATAATCTTTGCTAATCTTTAAAAATAGTCATTTTCAACATATTTTTTATACATGTCCTCGGTATATCTTGTTATGTTCTTACCATACTCTGGATAATCAAACCCCAGTAGTTCTGCTACCTCTTTGGACACTTCCCTGAACAATTGGTGGCATATAAATAATGACTTCCAAATATTTTCATAGGAATCCATGCGATATGTAGATAATAATCTATTCCATAGATCTTCATCAATGTATTTGTTAATATACTTATAATTTTTCCCAACACTTAATGAAAATTCTGTCTTTATCCCAACCTTCCACGACATCATCCTAAGTAGTTCAAACCGTAGAATCTGGTTCAGATGATCGATTGCAAACAGTATCTCTTTGCGGCACAATCCTTTAATAACATAAGGTGTTACATTCCAAAATTCATTGCAGCAATCATCATACTCCCTTGCGCTTGGCTTTCTTACATGATAATCTATATCAGTCGGAACTATGTCCCTTTTAATTCTACAATCTTTATCAATTAGAACCTTTATTAATTTATCGCCCTTTAGGTAATTATCTAACTCTTCCAAGGGCAATAAGGTAAGATCAATTTTATTGTAATCATCAAATAGCATAAGATAGGAAAATCCCTTTTCTTCAGGTGGGAATAATTCCATATCCTCCGGCTTTTGCATCATTATTATATTCCCAAATTGATTAAGCCAGTCATCATTAGATATAAACGGTTCTATATCACTTACAAAATATGTAATATCATAATCCTGAAATTCATCTTTAGGTATATTAATATTTGCGCGTGACCCCTCAAGGGTCACAATTCGAATACGTTCATCCTGTTCTGCTAAAGAAAGTACTAAATCCATCATTTCTTTTTCTGATCTCATTTACATACTCCTCGTTTATTTTTTCTATATTATTACATCTTCTTTTTTGCCGATACAATCAGCATCATTGGGCGTCGCATTTCATCCGCCATCCCCGGAATATCCATCATGTTCTCTGGCGGCTGTGGCTCCACAATCTGATTTATTATAAAACTATTTGAAAGCAGTGTATTTAGATATGTGGTCAGTGTTCTATGATATTTTGTAACCTTTTCTTCCAAAAACATAGCTGTCCGTTTGCCCTCATAATAATAATTGTCCACCGGGAAATGCAGTATTTCTCCTTTTTCGTTATAATACCAGTCTTGTGTTCCATGAGCAGTAAAAACAGGATGTTCAACTGTAAAAACTAAATTGCCACCAGCCTTCAGCATCCTATATATCTTTTTTATTAAATTCTCATAGTCTGCTACATAATGAAACGCAAGCGAACTTAGTATTACATCAAAGCTCTCCTCTGGGAAATCCACATCTTCTATGGCACAGCATTCATATTCAATCTGTGGAAAATGGGTTTTTCCTTTTGCTACTTCGAGCATTTTATGAGAAATATCAACACCTACTACAGAGGAAGCACCGTTTTCCATCGCATATATACAGTGCCATCCATAGCCGCATCCTAAATCAAGCACACGCTTACCCTTAAAATCAGGTAGCATCTTTTTCAAAGTCTCCCATTCTCCCGCACCAGCCAGTCCTTTCTGCGAGCGACTCATTTGACTGTATTTTTGAAAAAATATATTATCATCATATTTGTTTTCTTTCATCTGAACTCTCCTCGTTTAAAAAGTTATTTATCTCCGATACAATTTCATTCACTTCTTTATAAAGTTTCTCGGTCATATCGTAGCATTCAAAAAGAGAAAGACCGAGTACTTCAAAAATATGATTAACTCTTTCGGCATATTTTTCAGGTTTATATTCAAAAGTTTCAAGCAGTTTTATAGCTTTCTTTTCGTTAATGCAATAAGCATTATTACATGCAAATAGTACTTGATTTAAGCATGAAATAATACGAAAAACATGGCCTGCAATATAATATTTATCCTCTACCCCCGCATTTGCTTTTACAAACATTAAAGAGAATTCAGCTTCAAATATAAAAAAGTTCATCAAGCTTTTCTTTAGAGCAGTAGGGTAAATTTCTGCCTGCTTTTTTAATTCGCATAAGCTTTCGTTCTTAGCATATAGTATTTTACTAATCGCTAATTCTCCACGATACATTGCACTTATATAACCATGGGGATGCCCGGTCTGATAATTGGCAGTAACAATTCCTTGCTCCGTATCTTTGATTATTTGTTCTACCCGTTTTATATCACGTAAAATCAAGTCAACATGATACCCATTTATAAATAACCATCCGCCGCCATTAATCCAATCACCCCACGCTCCGGGAGGCACAACAAGGTTGTTTCTATTTTTATCATCCAATTCTGTAGCAATTTGATTAATCGCTGTCAGGTCAAATGAGTCTGAATTGTAATAGATTCCGATATCTATATCAGAATTTTCTGTATGGGTGCCTCTTGCACGTGAGCCCCCTAATACGATGCCTTCTATAAAAGGCAAAGATGATAATTTCTCTGTTACTATTTGAATAACATTACCTACCATATAAACATCCTCCTTTATTCGTTAGATATTTTTATTTCTTCTCCATCTGGTAAAATAAATGCCTGCACAAACTTGACACCTAGCACATCAGCAATGGCCTTCAACTCATCCAAGGTTACTGTTTCTCGTTGTAATTTTTTATTGAAATTCTGTGGAGTCTGGCCAATACGTCTAGCAAGTTCGGAAACACTTATATTCATTTGCTCACACAGTTCTTTAATCATTTCTGCCGTAGTCATACAGCACCTCCAAGTTTACGCTAAGAATATTATAAACCATTTGGTTGATAAACACAATAGTTATTAAAATATTATTATAATCAGCAAGCAAAAGAAAACCCACAACTCTACTGTAGAGTCATGGGCTATTTACTTCTGGTTTTCATATTTCCATTTCGATGCCAGATTTGAAGGCTATGACGAAGTGGCCTTCATAGACTGTAACGCTCTGGATTATCTTCCTTACAAGCTTATCATCATATTCTAAGGTGCGGAATTTGTTCTTGCGGATAAATTCAATCAGCTCATTGATTCGCTCGTTCTCGCCACTGAGGGAGGCATCTTCTACTAAAAGGATCTGTCGCTTGTCTCTCAGCTCATCAATCTCATCTGCTAAGTGGTCATAGTCTTGACCCTTGTTCGCCAGCTTGATTAGTTCTTTTTGTTTTTCCTCTAGTGAGTTGTTAATCTCTGAAATTTGGTATTCTGTGGTTTCGCCAATCACAGCATGAATATTCTCTTCCAGTGTCTTTATCATATTGTTCCCACCTGCAAGTAGCTTATTAATCGCAGTCATTACTGCACCATAAAGTTCATCTTCTTTTACGGTTCGGTTCTTACAAACTTCAGGACCTTGCTCGATTCTAGTCACGCATCGCCAGACAAATTCTTTTCTTCCGTGGATATTCCAATAGACCCGTCTATAAATATCGCCACAATCTCCACAGAAGGTGATGGCACTTAAAGCGTACTTGCTACTGTAAATTCTTTTGTTCTTGCCTTCTCCTGTGTAGATATTGCTTCTCCGATGAATTTCTTCTTGCGCCTGCAAAAATAACTCTTTAGGAATAATCGCTTCATGGCTATTTTCAACATAATATTGGGGAACATGCCCTTCATTTTTCACTCGTTTCTTGGTCAGAAAATCTACTGTGACAGTCTTTTGCAGAAGGGCATCTCCGATGTATTTTTCGTTTTGAAGTATCTTCTTAACTGATTCTGGTCGCCATCTTGGTTTTCCCGCTGCTGTTAAAATACCATCCTTTTCAAGGGCTCGACCAATGCCCACTAGACTCTGACCCTCAAGGTATTCTCGGTAGATGCGTTTGATAATCTCAGCTTCTTCGGGGACAATAGTTAAATTTCCATCTTCATCTTTCGTGTAGCCCATAAATCGCTTATGGTTGACCTGCACCTTTCCTTGTTGGTATCGGTACTGTAGCCCAAGCTTAACGTTTTGTGAAAGGCTCTGGCTTTCCTGCTGTGCCAAAGATGCCATAATAGTCAGCAAAACCTCACCTTTGGCATCCGTGGTGTTGATGTTCTCTTTCTCAAAATAAACTGATATGTTCTTATCCTTGAGCTGTCTAATGTATTGAAGGCAGTCTAGGGTGTTACGCGCAAATCGGCTGATGGATTTTGTAATAACCATGTCGATGTTACCGTCCATACACTCTGCAATCATGCGATTAAATTCGTCACGCTTTTTAGTGTTCGTACCAGAGATACCATCATCTGCAAAGATGCCAGCAAACTCCCATTCATTATTTTTCTTTATAAACTCTGTATAGTGTGAGACCTGAACCTCATAGCTAGAATTTTGTTCTTCTGTTTCTGTAGAAACACGGCAATAGGCAGCAACACGAAGTTTCTTTATCTTTTCTTTTGCGGCTGTACTTCCTACTCTTTTACGAGCAGGAATAACCATTATATTTTTCTCTGTCACTTTATTCCTCGCTTTCTATCAGACTGTATAAGTATTCTGCTCGTTCAAAAGGATCCACTGGCATCTTATTATCTGCCTTTTTCATTTTGAATCGTTCTTTGGGAGGGGGAGAGGTGAAAGCGGCAAGCTCTACCACTCGTCCTAAATCCTTTGCACGTTTATCTCTAACTTCTTCAGCTTTATCAAATATCTCTTTATCAATAATTGCTGGATACGTATCATTTCCAAGGTAGTTGACGTTTTTCAAAATGCGCCCCATCACAGAATGTGTCTTTTCAATACCTGCCTGTTCGCCAGCCACTGTAAGGGATAGTCCTGATATGTATTTCTCAAAGAATACCTTTACTTGACCTGCTGCCTTTTCATCGACAGTAACCACTCCATCTTGAATTTTGTATCCATATGGAATATATGCCATTTATCTCACCACCTTTTCTTTCAGGGAAAGACCGCATTTCAAATTGAATGTCAGCTCATCCCTGGAATTTACAATGATGTTCACTACAAATTCTTCAAATAGTTCTTCCGTGTAGTCA
The DNA here is from genome assembly GCF_035725965.1 of Enterococcus sp. E5-162. Taxonomy (NCBI): domain Bacteria; kingdom Bacillati; phylum Bacillota; class Bacilli; order Lactobacillales; family Enterococcaceae; genus Enterococcus; species Enterococcus sp. E5-162. The sequence continues at coordinate 24,362 of NZ_JAPRFV010000019.1, forward strand.
CCATTAAAATTATCTGCTGACACATAATTAATGAGGTCCTTTATCTCGTTTGCTCGCAAAACCCCACTCGCAGAGTTCGTTACCAGGTTTGTTTTTTCGGTAGTAAGATTTTTAATCTCACTATCTAAAACATTTCGTTCCTGATTAAAAAGAGCAGGTTCTAGGAAACCTTTGGACATCAGTGCAATAAGGGTATTGCGTTCTTCCAATAGTTGCTCCATTAGCTTATCAATAGCGTCCATTCTTTCACGGTCGCTTTCTTCATCGATTTGGCTAACTGACTTGAAAAGTGGTTCTAGGATTAGCTTATGACTGAAAGCAAGCTTATTCATCATGGTTGTCAATGTGGCTTTGATTTCCCCATCTCGCAAAAACAACATGGAGCAACTTTCTTTATCTTCGATACTATCTCAACATGTGTCGTGGATAAGGTAAGTATGTAAAATGGTATGTGGAACATAGTGATTTGCTGTAAATGATTTGCTAACTACTTTAGTTCTTTATACAAAGTATAAATCGGATATTTTATTATTTTTTCTTTTATATCTTCTGAGATTAGGTCAAAGTATTTGTCCGCTAAATCAGAAAGGGGTTCTTTTTTCATCACCTAATGGGTGATGAAGCAGAATACTTTAAAGACTATTAAATCAATGTTAGGAAAGACTATTAGTAAAACTATGAATTATTCAGGAAAAAAGGTTCTTTTTTAAAGTTTTCTATTGCTTCCTGGCGTTGATAAATGAGATATAAAGTCGGTGTTTGTACACGTCCTAATGAAAATGTACCTTGTACGCCTTTTTGTTGTAAATTCAAGGGGTTCTGTTGCAAAGTTTTAAATAAAGAATAAAATCCCTTACGGTATCTATGATTTAAGCTGGGATTCCCAATAATACCTTGATTTCAGTACAGACCGAAAACCCGAAGAGAGTGCCTTCTTTTCGGGTTTTCTTATATAATCCTCGAATGGCTTCCATGCCTTTAATCGTGGTAGAGGCAGTGCGTAAACTTCGATAGAATTTATTGCGTCTCTTTACTGGA
>NZ_JAPRFV010000020.1:0-19062 GCF_035725965.1 Enterococcus sp. E5-162
CGGTGAGTGATCACCGTACCGGTTCGATTCCGGTCCTCGGCATTTCAAATATGCGCCCATAGCTCAACTGGATAGAGTGTTTGACTACGGATCAAAAGGTTAGGGGTTCGACTCCTCTTGGGCGCGTTAATTAAGCGGGAAGTAGCTCAGCTTGGTAGAGCACTTGGTTTGGGACCAAGGGGTCGCAGGTTCGAATCCTGTCTTCCCGATAATTATAAATTTAAACACGGGGCCTTAGCTCAGCTGGGAGAGCGCCTGCTTTGCACGCAGGAGGTCAGCGGTTCGATCCCGCTAGGCTCCATTTCATTTAAATAATGAATATCTTTTTCGCGGTGTAGCTCAGCTGGCTAGAGCGTCCGGTTCATACCCGGGAGGTCGGGGGTTCGATCCCCTCCGCCGCGATTTTTAAGAGCCTGGACCTTTAGCTCAGTTGGTTAGAGCAGACGGCTCATAACCGTCCGGTCGTAGGTTCGAGTCCTACAAGGTCCATTGTGGCGTTGTAAGTTTCATATGGAGGATTACCCAAGTCCGGCTGAAGGGAACGGTCTTGAAAACCGTCAGGCGGGTAAAACCGTGCAAGGGTTCGAATCCCTTATCCTCCTTTATCATATTATCGCGGGATGGAGCAGTCTGGTAGCTCGTCGGGCTCATAACCCGAAGGTCGTAGGTTCAAATCCTGCTCCCGCAATTTAAAAACTAAAAACACTGGTTCCGTGGTGTAGGGGTTAACATGCCTGCCTGTCACGCAGGAGATCGCGGGTTCGATTCCCGTCGGAACCGCCATGCGGGTGTAGTTTAGTGGTAAAACCACAGCCTTCCAAGCTGTTGTCGCGAGTTCGATTCTCGTCACCCGCTTTTAGTTTTTATGGGCCTATAGCTCAGCTGGTTAGAGCGCACGCCTGATAAGCGTGAGGTCGATGGTTCGAGTCCATTTAGGCCCATTAGTACAAAATCTTATTGGTTTTGGGGAAGTACTCAAGTGGCTGAAGAGGCGCCCCTGCTAAGGGTGTAGGTCGGGAAACCGGCGCGAGGGTTCAAATCCCTCCTTCTCCGTTTCAATATTTTGTTTTACCTGGCCCGTTGGTCAAGCGGTTAAGACACCGCCCTTTCACGGCGGTAACACGGGTTCGAATCCCGTACGGGTCATTAAATTCAATATAATTTTACATGGAGGATTACCCAAGTCCGGCTGAAGGGAACGGTCTTGAAAACCGTCAGGCGGGTAAAACCGTGCAAGGGTTCGAATCCCTTATCCTCCTTTATCATATTATCGCGGGATGGAGCAGTCTGGTAGCTCGTCGGGCTCATAACCCGAAGGTCGTAGGTTCAAATCCTGCTCCCGCAATTTAAAAACTAAAAACACTGGTTCCGTGGTGTAGGGGTTAACATGCCTGCCTGTCACGCAGGAGATCGCGGGTTCGATTCCCGTCGGAACCGTTTGGCTCGGTAGCTCAGTTGGTAGAGCAATGGATTGAAGCTCCATGTGTCGGCAGTTCGATTCTGTCCCGCGCCATTATGCGGGTGTAGTTTAGTGGTAAAACCACAGCCTTCCAAGCTGTTGTCGCGAGTTCGATTCTCGTCACCCGCTTTTAGTTTTTATGGGCCTATAGCTCAGCTGGTTAGAGCGCACGCCTGATAAGCGTGAGGTCGATGGTTCGAGTCCATTTAGGCCCATTTATTTTATTGGCCCGTTGGTCAAGCGGTTAAGACACCGCCCTTTCACGGCGGTAACACGGGTTCGAATCCCGTACGGGTCATGGAAGATACTTGATGAGTATCTTTTTCTTTTTATCTGAAAGAATGATTTTAAAAGGCTTAGCAGAGTTATCTTTATAGATGATTGTGCTAAGCTTTTTTGGATAAATCTAATGTAAAATATTTATATTTTTTAAGCAAAAAAATGAAAAAGTACGAGCAGAAAACTGTTTTATCTGCTATACTTGGTTCGTTGCAAGTTCCCGAAAGGATCCGCAGGACGGAGATGCCTTGTAACCGAATTTAACTAGGGGGAATCATTATAATGGTAGAAAGACACTTATTTACATCAGAATCTGTTTCTGAAGGACATCCAGATAAAATCGCTGACCAAATCAGTGATGCGATCTTGGATGCAATTTTAGAACAAGACCCAACAGCACGAGTAGCGTGTGAAACATCTGTAACAACTGGGCTTGTTTTAGTATTTGGAGAAATATCTACGACGGCATATGTAGATATTCAAAAAGTCGTACGGGAAACAATAAAAGAAATTGGTTATACACGTGCAAAATTCGGATTTGATGGAGATACAGCAGCTGTATTGGTTGCGATTGATGAACAATCTCCTGATATTGCTCAAGGAGTTGACGAAGCACTTGAGATCCGGGATGAAGATAAAAAAGACGTATTAGATGAAATTGGTGCTGGCGACCAAGGGTTAATGTTTGGTTTTGCTGTAGATGAAACACCGGAATTAATGCCTTTACCAATCGCTTTGAGTCATCGTCTGGTACGCCGCTTGGCAGATTTGCGTAAATCAAATGAATTAACGTATTTACGTCCAGATGCAAAATCTCAAGTCACAGTTGAATATGATGATCAAGGACAACCTGAACGTGTAGATACAATCGTTATTTCAACACAGCATGATGATGCAGTAGATAATGAAACAATTCGTCATGATGTCATCGAAAAAGTAGTGAAGGAAGTTATTCCAGCTGAATTATTAGATGATCAAACAAAATATTATATCAATCCGACTGGCCGATTTGTCATTGGTGGTCCTCAAGGGGATGCAGGATTAACAGGAAGAAAAATCATTGTTGATACGTATGGCGGTTATGCTCGTCATGGTGGCGGTGCTTTTTCTGGTAAAGATGCGACAAAAGTTGACCGTTCTGCCAGCTATGCTGCACGTTATATTGCTAAAAACATCGTTGCAGCAGGGCTTGCTCGCAAGGCAGAAGTACAGCTAGCTTATGCGATTGGTGTTGCTCAACCTGTCTCGATCTCAATCAATACTTTCGGTACTGGAACGGTTCCGGAAGAAGAATTGATTGCTGCAGTGAGAGAAAACTTCGATCTTCGGCCAGCAGGAATCATCGAGATGCTTGATTTGCGTCGTCCGATTTACAAACAAACAGCTGCTTACGGTCATTTTGGCCGTACAGATGTGGATTTGCCTTGGGAACATACGGACAAAGTAGATGCATTGAAAGCAAGTTTAGCAAAATAAGCTATATTCAGCTGGAACGATCGCCGAATGGTGGTTGTTCCAGCTTTTTTTATGGCAGTGCACCTCTTGAAAAAGATAGTGAGTATTTATCTATTTTTAGATCCTGTCATGATGAAAAAGGAGGCATAAGATGAAAAAAGAAACAAACGTTACTTTAGTCACAGTGAGTGTTTTCATTGCAACGTTCATGACGGCTATTGAAGGGACAATCGTAACAACCGCTATGCCAACGATTGTCGGCTCATTACATGGAATGGAAATCATGAACTGGGTATTTTCGATTTATTTGCTGACAAACGCTATGCTTACTCCGATTTACGGAAAACTTGCGGATAAAGTGGGACGAAAACCAATTTTTATTTTTGGGACATTATTGTTTATTATCGGTTCGTTATTTTGCGGTTTATCTCAAAGCATGATTGGGTTGATTGCTGCTCGTGCGATTCAAGGGATGGGTGCTGGAGCAATGATGCCAGTAGCTTTGACGATCATCGGCGATCTTTATTCTATTGAAAAGCGAGCAAAAGTTTTAGGTTTGAATAGTTCAGCTTGGGGGATTGCCAGTGTTTTTGGACCGCTTGCGGGAGGTTTCATCGTTGAAACGATCAGCTGGCACTGGATCTTTTTTATCAATGTGCCGATCGGAATTCTATTAATTATTTTTATTTGGCTATATTTAAATGAACCAAAAATCATACATGAGTCTAAACCAATGGATATTTTTGGTAGTTTTAGTTTGATGGCCATGCTTGTCTCATTGCTGTTAGGGTTCCAATTATTAGGAGACGAAGGAATGAGTCCGCTTGTTTCTGCTTTGTTGCTAGGAAGTATCGTACTGTTAGGTATTTTTATTTTTGCCGAAAAAAGAGCTAAAGATCCTGTCATCATGATGCATTTATTCAAAAATCCACTATTTGTTGTGGTAAACTTGGCTGCAGCATTGGCTAGTGGTTTTTTGATGGGAATCGATGTTTATATTCCTATGTGGATGCAAGGTGTATTAGGACTGAATGCAGCAATTGGTGGGTTGGTATTAGCACCATTATCACTAGTCTGGATGGTCGGTTCTTTCCTTGCAAGCAAGTGGATGACTCAAATGGAAACTCATTGGGTCTTGAGAATTGGATTACTAATCGCAGCTATTGGGGGCGCTTGGTTGTATCTTATGCCTTTCAGAAGTAACTATTTATGGTTTTTTGCTATATCAACGGTCATCGGTATAGGCTTAGGTGTGACCATGACTACCTCGACTGTCAGTGCACAAAATAGTGTATCTCGTGATCAGCTTGGTGTAGCAACTTCTTTTAATACGTTAGTTCGAACAATTGGTCAAACAGTTATGGTTTCTATTTTTGGTTTATTGATAAATGGGGTAACTAAACGAGAACTTGCAGCAGCAAATTTAACAAATGATGCAGATATCATGAACAAACTGGTGAATCCACAAACGGCTAAATATATCGATGCGGATATTCTGTTGCCATTAAGAAAAATTCTTTATGATGGGTTACATTCCGTTTATCTAGTTGGCTTGTTACTCGTGATCATTGCTTTGGTCTTAACGCTTTTCGTTCATGAAAAACGTGGTAAAATAAAACAGTAGTTTCGGTCGAGACATGTACTCTGCCGAATCATTCAAATTTAAAGTTATTCAAAAATAACTTCTTACTAAGGAAGGCGAAAATATGGCATTTATTCAAGCAAATATTTATTCGAATGTATTAGAAATGGAAGTCAATCTAAATGTGATACTCCCACAAACAACTAAAAAGGTGATTGGCACCAGTTCAGAGCAAGCGACAACGGACATACCTGTTTTATATTTACTTCATGGGATGGGTGGCAATCATAGTGTATGGGAAAGACGTACGTCGATTGAACGTTACGTAGCAGACTACGGATTAGCTGTCATAATGCCATCTACTGATCTTGGATGGTACACAGATACGGCTTATGATATGAAATATTGGACGTTCATTGCAGAAGAGCTACCTGAGATTTGTCATGAACTATTCCCACAATTAACAAGAAAAAGGGAAAAAACATATGCCGCTGGATTATCGATGGGCGGATATGGCGCATTAAAACTAGGCCTTGCAAAATCAGAAAATTTCGCAGCAGTAATCTCTCTTTCAGGCGCTGTTTCTGTAGGAAACCGAATGGATGATCTTTTGATGGTTCGTAAAGCAGCCTTTTGGGAAGGAATCTTTGGACCATTGGATCAAATCGAAGGTTCAAAGAATGATCCACAATATTTATTGAAAGAATTAGTAAAAAGCGGAAAAACAGTCCCAAGGTTTTATATGGCTTGTGGGGAATCTGATTTTCTTTATCAAGCAAATCAGGAAATGGTATCTGCTATGCAGGAACAAGGCTTAGCGGTCACCTTTGAACAAGGACCTGGCGATCATAATTGGGTCTTCTGGGATCAATGGATCCAACGTGCATTGGTGTGGCTGATGGAAGAAAAGTAAAAAAGAGACTTAAAAAGATAGCTCCTATAGAGATCACTTTGTTGGTGACCTTTATAGGAGCTTTTTTTATCGATTGTTTTCTCTTCTTTTATTTTGTTGGCATAAACCTTCAATATAGGTTTGTGCACTCGTTAGAAAGAGTGCTTTTTCATTCAATTCTGCATGGGACTGCATACTTTCTTTAAAACCCTCTAATTGATTTTCGACTACATAATTACGCATAAATAGAACTGTTTCTTTCAAAAATTCATTTCCGTCCATAATCTTTTGCCGAAGCTGTTGTTCATGCTGCTGATCCATTAGCTGTCCAATCAATAAATTGTGGAGAGAGGCAATGGCCTGATGACTTTGAGTGACTGAAAATCCTTCACGAACAAGTAGTTGGATCATTTGTTCCAAATGTTCTAATCGACTCGGAAAAGCGGGCACAGTATTGATTTCTAATTCTGCCCCACAAGGAAAACGTGTGTAAAGGTCATAGTAATTTTCCATATACTGTAGCAACTGTTCATTCCAGGGCAAAGTTGGATCTGGAAGCGCTAATTCTTCTTCCATTGTTTCAGCCATTTTCTGCAAGAGCTGTTGTTTATTTTTGAAATACCAATATAAAGCAGGCGCTTGAACGTGAATTCTGTTTGCGATGTTTCGCATGGAAAGCTGCGAAAGAGCTTGTGTTTCAGCCAGGATATCAAAAGCGGCCTGAATGATGATGGCTTGAGAAAGCTTTATTTCCATTTTATCAACCTCGTGTATTGCATTATCTTTTTAAACATGGTAAATTGTTAGTCGGTCTAATTTTACAGTGTTAAATTAGTCCTGTCAATTTAAACAAAGGGGTGTAATCAACGAATGAAATTAATCTTACGACATGCGAAAAAATATAAAGTAGCTGTTTTTATTTCCTTGCTGTCCGTAGCAGTCATGGTTGCAGCAGCATTATGGCAACCTAAATTACTACAGCAAGTATTGGAAGCTATTATTACAGAAGATAATGATGAAATGAAAACAATCGGTATTTATCTGATCAGTCTGGCTTTGCTAGGATTAGCTGCAGGTGTAACGAACACGATTTTCTCTGCGAAAGTAGCTCAGGGCGTAAGTGCAGATATCCGAGAAGAAGCTTTTCGAAAGATCCAGACATTTTCATTTGGGAATATCGAACAGTTCTCTGCTGGGAATCTTGTTGTTCGTCTAACAAATGATATCACGCAAATCCAAAATTTAGTGATGATTTCTTTGCAATCACTTTTTCGAATTCCATTCTTATTTATTGGTGCCTTCATTTTAGCTATGATCACGATGCCACAATTGTGGTGGATCATCGTAGCGCTTATCGTTACGGTATTTCTTATCACGGCACTTTCATTTACACGGATGGGTAAGCACTTCATGATCATTCAAAAACTGATTGATCGTGTAAATAGCATTGCAAAAGAAAACTTACTAGGGATTCGTGTAGTGAAATCTTTTGTACAGGAAGAAAACCAATTGAAGACATTCAGCAAAGTAAGTGAAGACTTAACAAAACACAACATCATAGTCGGTACATTATTTTCTGTGATGATCCCGTCCTTCATGTTGGCTGCCAATTTGGCTGTGGTTGGAGCAATCTTCTTTGTGAGCGACCTTGTTAAAGATGATCCTACATTAATTGGTGGAATTGCTTCATTCATGAATTACTTGATGCAGATCATGATGGCAATCATTATCGGTGGAATGATGATGATGATGACTTCAAGAGCAGCCGTATCGCTGAAGCGGATTGCGGAAATTTTAGATGCTGAACCAGATCTTACTTATTTAGACGTTCCAGAACAAGAGTTGACGGGTTCTGTCACTTTTGACCATGTTTCTTTTCGTTATCCTGGTGAGGATACAGATACGCTTAAAGATATCAGCTTTTCTATCAAACCTGGAGAAATGGTCGGGATTGTCGGGGCGACTGGTGCCGGGAAATCCACACTAGCACAGCTGATTCCTCGTCTATTTGATCCAACAGAAGGAAAAGTAGAAGTAGGTGGTGTAGACCTTCGCCAAGTAAATGAAAAGAGTTTAAGACAAACGGTGTCCTTTGTTTTGCAAAAAGCAATTTTATTCTCAGGAACGATTGCTCAAAACTTGCGCCAAGGAAAAAAGAATGCAACAGAAAAAGAGATGGAACATGCTTCTTCTATTGCTCAAGCAAAAGAATTCATCGAAAAGCTATCTGATCGTTACGAAGCACCAGTAGAAGAACGAAGCAGCAATTTTTCTGGTGGACAAAAGCAGCGACTATCCATTACTCGTGGTGTTATCGGTGATCCAAAGATCTTGATTTTAGATGATAGTACGAGTGCATTGGATGCTCGCTCTGAAAAACTGGTCCGAGAAGCACTTAATCGAGATTTGAAGGGAACAACGACGATCGTCATCGCACAAAAAATTGCTTCTGTTGTCAAAGCAGACCGCATCTTAGTATTGGATGAAGGTAGATTAGTCGGTGAAGGAACCCATGAGGAATTGGTAGCTGGAAACCGTGTCTATCAGGAAATCTTTGAAACTCAAAAAGGAACGGAGGAGTAAGTATGACTGATTTAATAAAAGCAAGTAAATTTTTCTATCACTATTTGAAGCGGTACAAACTCTCCTTTTTCTTTATCTTTATCACAGTAATTATTGCTACCTATCTACAAGTAAAAGCACCTCAGTATATCGGGGAAGCTTTTCAAGAATTAGCAAATTACGTAGGTGGCTTGATGCAAGGCGTAGACGATAAAAGCAAATTTGTTTCTGTAATATGGAAACTCTTGTTGTTTTATGTATTAGCTAGTGCAGCCAACTTTATCTATAGTATTTTATTCACTCAAGTAGTAGGGAAGTCAACGAACCGGATGCGTATCGGTTTATTCAACAAATTGGAAAAATTGACGATTCGCTTCTTTGATTCTCATCAAGACGGTGAAATTTTAAGTCGTTTTACCAGTGACTTAGATAATATTCAAAATAGTTTGAACCAAGCATTGCTTCAAGTCATCACGAATGCTGTTTTACTTGTCGGAATCTTGATTATGATGTTTCGTCAAAATGTAGAATTAGCTTGGGCTACGATTGCTTCTACTCCAGTAGCTATTTTGATAGCTGTCTTGATTATTCGAAAAGCGCGAAAATATGTGGATCTTCAGCAAGATGAAGTGGGAAAACTGAATGGCTATATGGATGAAAAAATCAGCGGACAACGTGTCATCATCACAAATGGCTTACAAGAAGAAACGATTGAAGGATTCTTAGAACATAATCAAAGTGTTCGCGAAGCAACGTTCAAAGGACAAGCTTATTCTGGCTTACTATTTCCGATGATGCAAGGAATGTCACTAGTCAATACAGCAATCGTTATCTTTTTCGGTGGCTGGTTAGCATTGAATGGCGATTTGGAACGTTCGGTGGCGTTAGGCTTAGTTGTGACATTCGTCCAATATTCACAACAATACTACCAACCATTGATGCAGATTTCTTCTGGGTACAGCATGATCCAATTAGCAATCACAGGGGCAAGACGATTAAATGAAATGTTTGATGAAAAAGATGAAGTCAAACCAGAAAACGGTAAAGCATTTGATGGAGTGGAACAAGGACTTGCCTTGCAACACGTAGATTTTGGTTATTCTCCAGAAAAACTAGTCTTGAAGGATGTCTCAATCAATGTGGACAAAGGAGAAATGGTTGCTCTTGTTGGACCAACCGGATCTGGGAAAACGACGATCATGAATCTGCTGAATCGTTTTTACGATGTCAATGATGGGTCAGTAGTAATCGATGGAATAGATATCCGAGAGTATGATCTAGATGCATTACGTAGACATGTAGGAATCGTTTTGCAAGAATCCGTCTTGTTCTCTGGCACCATCAAAGACAATATCACATTCGGTAAACCAGATGCTTCAGATGAAGAAATCATCAATGCAGCAAAACAAGCGAACATTCACGACTTTATCATGACGTTAGAAAAAGGGTATGATACAGAGATATCCGAAGAAAACAATTTGTTCAGTACAGGTCAAAAGCAGTTGATCAGTATTGCTCGAACGATCATTACAAATCCATCTTTATTGATTTTGGATGAAGCAACAAGTAATGTAGACACGGTAACAGAAGCAAGAATCCAAAAAGCAATGGATGAAGCCATCAAAGGAAGAACCAGCTTTGTGATTGCTCACCGGCTGAAAACGATCTTGAATGCAGATAGAATCGTTGTCTTGCGTGATGGGGAAGTCATTGAAGAAGGCAGTCATCACGAATTATTAGCAGAAAATGGATTTTATGCGGAACTTTATCATAATCAATTTGTATTTGAATAAAGAGGTTGTGAAAAAGCTGTCCTGCATCAAATAATAAGAACAGTCAATCAAAAACAGCTTCTCATGTTTTTGATTTGGTTGGATTTATTACCGCAGATGCAAGCTTTTGAGCACCGTGAATAAAGAGGTTGTGAAATCAACGCTCTAACCTGAGTATTAGAGAAAAAAACGCAAAACATATCATTTATGTTTTGCGTTTTTTATTTATCTTTTTTTCTCAATACAATATAAAATAGGCGGCTGGTTCTTTTGGTTGATAAACCGATAATTCAGCACATTATATGTTTCCTGTGGCAGTTTGGAACAAAAAGAATCAACCATATCCAGTTCTTTTTCTCCGCCTTCATGACCATAGTAGACAACAAGGATCAATCGTCCGCGAGGCACAAGTCGTTTCAATATTTCTTCCATAGCTGTGCGTGTAGTCTCTGGCATAGTGATGATTGCTTTATCACTTTTTGGGAGATACCCTAGATTGAAGATCCCTGCTTTGAGATCTTGTTGTTCAGCTATCACTTCTCCTAACGTTTCGTGGCCTTGTAGAAACAATGAGACACGTTCTTCTAACTGATGCTGTTCTAGCTTTTCACGAGTAGCATCGATTGCTTGTTGCTGGATATCGAAACTATAGACATGACCAGTTTTTCCGATGTGTTCTGCTAGAAAAACCGTATCGTGGCCATTGCCCATCGTTGCATCTACGACGTGATCTCCTGGTTGCAAGATTTCTTGCAGTAATGTATGGCTGAAATGCAAAGCAGTTTGCAACATCAGACACTCACCTTTTTCCGTACATCATATTTTCCTTGGAAGCTATCTCTGCGAAGAAGTTCTTCATCAATTGCATTCAAGACTTCCCATTTTTTTAAGCTCCACATTGGTCCAATCAAGGAATCCCACGGCGCATCCCCTGTCAAACGATGGATGATGATCTCTTTTGGTATCATTTCCAGCTGGTCGCAAATGACATTGACATAGTCAGGACGACTCATTAATTGAAGTCGACCTTCATGATAGTCTCGCAACATTCTCGTTTTGCGCATCAGATGCATCAAATGGAGCTTGATTCCTTGGATATCGGAATCTAAAATAGTGCGTCTGACATTTTCTTTCATCATCTCTAAACTTTCGCCTGGTAATCCGTTGATCAAATGCGTACAAACACGGATATTATGTTTGCGTAATTTAGCCACGCCATCTAAATAAGTTTGATAATCATGTGCACGGTTGATCAGCTTTGAAGTTTCTTCAAAAGTTGTTTGCAATCCAAGTTCTACCCATAAATACATTCGCTCGTTCAGTTCAGCAAGGTAATCAACTACTTCATCTGGCAGACAATCCGGTCGTGTACCGACTGATAATCCTACGACACCTGGTAAATTGACTACTTGCTCAAATCGTTCTTTGATTATCTCAACTGGCGCATGGGTGTTTGTAAAATTTTGGAAATAAACGATGTATTGTTGGACATGAGGCCATTTTTGATGCATCATGTCGATTTCTTTCTGGAATTGGATTGGAAGTGGATCTTCAGGTGCAACAATCATATCACCCGAACCAGATACACTGCAAAAAGTACAACCGCCATGGGCAACAGTCCCATCTCGATTCGGGCAGTCGAACCCTCCATCAATCGGCACCTTGAAAATTTTCCCGCCAAACTCATTTCGTAAAGCATAATTCCAAGAATGATATCTTTTATTTCCTTCTGAATAAGGAAAAGTCATTAAAAGTCCTTCTTTCTGTAAGAGTTATCTATTTGTTTTCTTTTTTCTCTATACACTGGATAAGTCAGGCACAGCCAAGAAAGACTGAGTAAGTAGCCGCCGATGATATCAGTAGGAAAATGAACACCCAGATAAATGCGGCTTATCCCAACACTTACTATAATAAACACCATCAGCAATTGAAGCAATGTACGTAAGGTTCTTTTTTGAACAAAAGCTGGCAGCAGAAATAGGAAAGAGCCGTAAAGAATCATACTGCCAGCTGCATGTCCACTAGGGAAACTGTAACTTGTTTCAACCACTAAGTGTGTCAATGAAGGGCGCTCTCGCATGAAAAATAGTTTGATCAACGGGTTGATGATTCCAGCAATTACAATAAATCCAGAAACGAACCAAACTGTTTCTGCCCTTTTTTTCTTATACCACATCCATAAAGCCGTACAAGCAAATAAAATGATGACGGTAAGAGGATTACCGAATTTAGTCATAAAGAGTTGGTAGCTGTTCAGATTAGGATAAGAAGCTCTGACAATGTCTGTAAACCACTGATCGAAACCAGAAAGCCACGACAGATGGAACTTTACGATCCAACCCAAAATAAAAAACAGGACAAGAAAGAAGCTGCCAGTCACCTGAAATGATGTTTTATATTTCATACAATTCCTCCTTTGAAGCAATGACTTATTATAGCATTTTTGGTCCAGTGAAAAAAACGGTAAAGAGATAAAACCAGTGTATGATCCCTCTTTGAATAACCAATATTCTTATAAAAAAAATAACTGTAATCGGAAGGACATTTTTTGGTAATACAAATGAAATGTTAGGAAAATAAAATCAGTGTTTTTCGAAATCCTTGTAAATAAGAACATAGATGTAGGAAGAACTTGAAAATGAACAGAAGTTGTTCATTACGGTAAATTACAATATGATTACAAAAAACAACAAAGCTCTTAAATAACTTTTAATAAATATTAAGAGAAGTTATAATTATTAATAATAGATAAATTGAAGTTGGAGGATAGAAGATGGAAAACATTGCAAGAAAAGAACGGAGACGTTTAGAACAGACTAAACGTTTTCGAAAAGCAAAACGAGGGGCAGCAATCGTGGGAACTGCGATGGTAGGCTGTTCTGTCGCTGCTCCATTAGTACAGCCGGTTCCTGTTCAAGCGGATGAAACACCTGTTCAGTTCGGCGCAAGAATCAATACAGCGGCATTTATCACAGAAATTGCTACTTATGCGCAGCCAATTGCTCAAGCCAACGATTTGTATGCATCAGTGATGATCGCACAAGCAGTTGTAGAAAGTGGTTGGGGCAGTAGTGCGTTATCGCAAGCACCTTATTATAATCTTTTTGGGATAAAAGGCAGCTATCAAGGACAAACCGTCTACATGGATACGCTTGAATTTTTAAATAATCAATGGTTAAATAAAAAGGAGCCTTTCCGACAATATCCTTCTTTTGCTGAATCGTTCAATGACAATGCCTATGTACTTAGAAATACTTCATTTGGCAACGGTTATTACTATGCCGGTACTTGGAAGAGCAACACGAGATCCTATACAGATGCGACAGCTTGTTTGACAGGTCGTTATGCAACAGACCCTGGTTATGCAAGCAAATTAAATAATATCATCACGACTTACGGATTGACCCAATATGATACACCAGCTAGCGGAAACGCGGGCGGTGGAGCCACTACAGGTGGTAATAATACTGGAAGTACAGGTAGTACTAGCGGTTCAAGTAATTCTGGTAATACAAACTCAGGTTCAGCAACTTCGACCACTTATACTGTTCAATCTGGCGATTCTGTTTGGGGAATCTCCAATAAATTCGGTATTACAATGGACCAATTGATTCAATGGAACAATATCCAAAACAATTTCATTTATCCAGGACAAAAACTAACGATCAAGGGTAGCCAAGAAAATGGCTCTTCGACGAATAATTCTGGTAACAATACCAATTCTTCAGGAAATGCTGGTACATCAAATGGAGGACAAACAACTGGGGCGAAATATACTGTTCAATCTGGCGATTCTGTTTGGAAGATCTCAAATGATCACGGAATTACGATGGCTCAATTGATTGAATGGAACAATATCAAGAATAATTTTGTTTATCCAGGACAACAGCTGATCGTATCAAATGGCGGTTCTTCTAATACTGGAGCAAATACTGGCAACACAAGTGGTTCAAATTCGTCTAACTCAAGTTCTTCTAATACGGCTTCAGGAACGAAATACACAGTGAAAGCCGGAGACTCTGTTTGGAGTGTCTCCAACAAATATGGAATTACGATGGCTCAACTGATCCAATGGAACAACATCCAAAATAACTTTATTTATCCAGGACAACAACTGACTGTTTCAAACAGTGGGTCAACAAACAGCGCATCAAGTAATACAGGTTCGTCAGCCAATACAAATAACAGCAGTTCAGCTAATACTGGCAGCAGTTCGTCTCAAGGCACTTATACAGTCAAGGCGGGTGAATCTGTTTGGAGCGTAGCAAATAAAAACGGCATCACGATGAATCAGCTGATCGAATGGAATAATATCAAAAACAACTTTATTTACCCAGGACAGCAATTGATCGTTAAAGGCGGCAATTCAACAAATACCAATACAGGTTCAACTACTTCGGCAGCGAAACCAAATACACCGAATACGTCAGCTACAACAAATACATCATCCTCTGGCAATACGATGTATACCGTGAAAGCAGGCGAGTCAGTTTGGAGCGTAGCGAACAAACATCATATCACGATGGATCAGTTGATCGAATGGAATAATATCAAAAATAATTTCATCTATCCAGGACAACAAGTGATCGTGAAGAAAGGCTCGTCTCAAACAACAAACCAACAATCACCTGCTGGTTCGAAAACCTATACTGTGAAATCTGGAGAATCTGTTTGGGGCGTTGCTGACAGCCATGGTATTACAATGGCTCAACTAATCGAATGGAACAATATCAAAAACAACTTTATTTATCCAGGTCAAACATTGATTGTAGCTAAATAAAATAGCTGTTCAAAGAAATAACGATTGAATTCCACAAAAATATTTGTTACTATAAGGCTACTTAAATATGACAACACTTGAAAAGGAAGTAGTAAAAAGACTGAAGTTTCAGAGAGCACATGGTTGGTGAGAATGTGCACGGATGCTTTTGAACTCGCCTTTGAGTTGCCCTTGCTGAATATTCGAGTAAGCAGGTGGCGGTGACGGCCGTTACAACGTTCGAGGCCTTTTCATTAAGGTAAAAATAGGTGGTACCGCGTAGATTACGTCCTATAAAAAGAGCAATCTTTTTATAGGATTTTTTTATTTCTTTTGTGAAGTTTGAGAAAACAAAGTAAAAGAAAACAAAAAGAAACAGATTCTGCCGGTTTTTTCGCTATAATAGAAACAAGCGTTTTTAATAGAACAGGAGGACAGAAAATGAGTTACAATCATAAAGAAATTGAGAAAAAATGGCAAAAATACTGGGCAAAAACGAATACCTTCAACACCCATGATGATCCTGAAAAACCAAAATTTTATGCACTGGATATGTTTCCCTATCCATCCGGACAAGGGCTCCATGTAGGGCATCCTGAAGGTTATACGGCAACGGATATCCTTTCCCGTGTGAAAAGAAGTCAAGGATACAACGTACTGCATCCAATGGGGTGGGATGCATTCGGCCTACCTGCAGAGCAATATGCGTTAGATACAGGAAACGATCCGGCTGAATTTACCCAAAAAAATATCGAAACATTCCGACGCCAAATCAATTCTTTAGGATTTAGTTATGACTGGAATCGCGAAGTGAATACAACTGATCCAGAGTATTACAAATGGACACAATGGATCTTTACAAAGCTTTATGAAAAAGGCCTGGCTTATGAAGCAGAAGTAGCGGTAAACTGGGTACCTGAATTAGGAACAGTTATTTCAAATGAAGAAGTGATCGATGGAAAAAGTGAACGTGGTGGCTATGACGTAGTCAGAAAACCAATGCGCCAATGGATGTTGAAAATCACTGCTTATGCCGATCGCTTATTGGATGATCTAGAACTAGTTGACTGGCCAGAAAGCATCAAGGAAATGCAAAGAAATTGGATCGGTCGTTCAGTGGGAGCAAATATTGAATTTAAAGTGGCTGGTACGGATAAATCCTATACCGTGTTTACGACACGACCAGATACTTTATTCGGTGCAACTTACTCGGTTCTTGCACCTGAACTAGATCTTGTTAGAGAAATTACGACCCCTGAACAAAAAGCTGCTGTAGAAGCTTATATCGAAGAGACAGCGAAAAAATCAGATCTGAAGAGAACAGATCTTGCAAAAGAAAAAACAGGAGTATTTACTGGTGCTTACGCAATCAATCCAGTCAATGGCAAAGAAATCCCAATCTGGATCGCTGATTATGTATTAGCTTCTTACGGCACAGGAGCTATCATGGCTGTTCCAGCACATGATGAACGTGACTTTGAATTCGCTCAAACTTTCGGACTAGAGATTCTTCCAGTTATCGAAGGTGGAGATGTTCAAAAAGCTGCTTACACAGAAGATGGTACGCACATCAACTCTGAATTTCTAGACGGTATGAACAAACAAGAAGCAATCGACAAAATGAATGAATGGCTAGAAGAAAATGGCGTAGGGAAAAAAGAAGTCAGCTATCGCTTACGTGACTGGCTATTCTCCCGTCAACGTTACTGGGGCGAACCAATCCCAATCATCCACTGGGAAGACGGAACAGTCACAGCTGTCCCAGAAGAAGAGTTACCATTACGTTTGCCTAAGACAAAAAATATCAAGCCAAGCGGTACTGGAGAATCTCCATTAGCAAATATTGAGGAGTGGGTCAATGTCGTTGATCCTGTAACAGGTAAAAAAGGCCGTCGCGAAACGAATACAATGCCACAATGGGCAGGAAGCTCATGGTATTACCTGCGTTATATCGACCCTCATAACAAAAAAGAACTAGCAGATTATGAAAAGTTGAAGCGTTGGCTACCAGTTGACATCTACATTGGTGGAGCAGAACATGCGGTGCTTCATTTACTATATGCACGATTCTGGCATAAGTTCTTATACGATATCGGTGTTGTTCCTACAAAAGAACCATTCCAAAAACTATACAATCAAGGAATGATCTTAGGCGAAAACAACGAAAAAATGTCAAAATCTCGCGGTAATGTAGTCAATCCTGATGATGTGGTTGAAACTTACGGTGCAGATACACTGCGCATGTACGAAATGTTCATGGGACCATTAGACGCTTCGATTGCTTGGAGCGAAAATGGCTTAGAAGGAAGCCGTAAATTCTTAGATCGTGTATGGCGTTTGATCGTTGATGAAAACAATAAAATGCGTGACCGTATCACTACATTGAACGACGGCAAACTTGATAAAGTATACCATCAAACAGTAAAAAAAGTGACAGAAGACTATGAAAATCTTCATTTCAATACAGCAATCTCCCAATTGATGGTCTTTATCAATGAAGCCTATAAAGTGGACGCTCTGCCTTATGAATACATCGAAGGATTTGTTCAACTACTCGCACCGATTGCTCCTCACATGGGTGAAGAACTATGGTCTATCCTTGGAAATGATGGTGGTATTTCTTACGCACCATGGCCAACATACGACGAAGCAGCACTTGTGGAAGACGAAGTAGAAGTTGTTTTCCAAGTAAACGGTAAAGTTCGTGCGAAAAGCAATGTTCCCCGAGACTTAGGGAAAGATGAGCTAGAAAAAGTAGCATTAGCCAATGAAACAGTGCAAGAATATATCGAAGGCAAAACAGTCAGAAAAGTTATTGCGGTACCAAATAAGTTAGTCAATATCGTTGCTAATTAAATAACCTGATAAAAGCAGTTGGCAGAATCTCTGTCAGCTGTTTTTTTGTAAAAAAACATGAATAGAGAAAATAGTTGACAAGAAAATAACAACGCCATATGATGTTCCATAGTATTTACAACCTGTCATAGTTGACTGTAAAAAATATTGAAATAAAAGTAAAAGAAAGGACGACAACAGGTGAATTTTTATCAGTCTCTACAACTAGATCCGTTTATTTTAAAACAAAAAATACGAGAAGCAGCTTCTAAAAAAGAAAAGTGCATGTATATTTGTTCATTGTTTTTACGATCATTATTCATCGTATTGTTTGCCATTTGTTTTATTATTTTCATTACAACATTGTTTGAATCGACACATAAACCATACGCGGTGGTTTTATTCTGTATGTTGATGAGTATTCGTTTTGTTGATTTTGGTTATAAGATTTCTCATTCGATCATTAGTTTAGCCATCGTTATGCTCTCACTATTAACAGCGCCTTATGTCCATCTGATTAAATGGACAGTTATGGGCATGTTGATTCATTTTGTTTTACTAAGCAGCATATTAATGGCAACCGCTAGTGATCCCAAAATGGGGAATGCTTCTTTGTACGGCTTTTCATATCTCTTTATTGTTTATTCGTTACCTAAAGATTCGTTGAACAAGAATTTCTTTACACAAACAAGTAGCTTATTGTTTTTGTTTTTTTGTTGGTTTTCAGTTCTCCTTTACAGAAAACATCGAGAAAAGAACAAAGACAAAAGCTTGTTTAAAGAGATTTTTTTGAAAGGCATGTATTCGCAGGAAAAAATTTGGATGCTCATCTATGCATTTGGCATTAGCTTTTTGATTGTTGCAGGAGAGTATGTCCCTTTTCAGCGATTGATGTGGGCAGGGTTTGCATTTTCTTCTATTGTATCTAGCTATGGATTGATGTCGATTGGTTTCAAAGAACGAGCAGTAGACCGAATCATTGGGTCATTGATTGGATGTGCTTTATTTATTGGTATCAGCCAATTTATTCCTTTTAACTGGGTCGGTATATTAGGTGGTCTAGCTTTAGGTGTTTGTTCTACCTATAGATATAAAACAGTTTTTAATTGTTTTGGTGCTTTGGCAATCACTGCCAGTTTATTCGGGGTTCCAGGAGCAGTGTCAATCCGTATCTTTGAGAATGTTCTTGGGGTATGTCTAGGGGTCATGTATATTGGGTTGACTGAAATACTTATCCGAAAAATAAGAGAAAAACATGAAGTGAATCCTTTGGTAAGTTCCACTAAAAAATAATGAAAAAAATGAAGAAGGGGCTGTGACAAGACTTTTGTCACAGCCTCTTTCCTACGATTAGTCAAGTAAAAGGTGCAAGAAAAATAGCTCGTAAACGAAAGCGACAAAATCAAGGCACACTAAATAAAGCCCCGTTCGTAAAAAATTTTCGATCTGGGCAAAGAAGTGGTATAC
>NZ_JAPRFV010000021.1:0-18619 GCF_035725965.1 Enterococcus sp. E5-162
AATGCCACGATCATATAAGATTTCTTGAACTTCACGATAGCTAAGGTTATAACGAAGATAGTAGCCCACGGCTACAATAATCACATCCTGCTGAAATTGCTTTCCTTTAAAATGATTCATCGTCATTCCTCCTGCTATCTTTTTCTATTATTCTACCTTATTTAATAGTAGATTTAAAACTTTGCAACAGAACCGTTTTGAGAAACAGAGGGGAAATTGGTCTAGTTGGACCATTCGAAAAGGAAATAGGACGATTGATCTGAGGAGGGAACAAAAGGGGAAAAAAGGGATGAAAAGAAATGTAGTAAATGTGTTGACGACAGGAGTGATTGGGCTGCTTGCCTTGTTTAGCTTGGCTGCCTGTGGCACCAACCAAGCGGATGAAGAAACGACCGTCGTCAAATTAGGTGTCGTTGGCGAACAAAATGAAGCCTGGGAACATGTGCAAGAAGAATTGAAGGAAAACGAAAATATCGACTTGCAACTGGTGAAGTTCACCGATTATCGCCAACCAATCGTCGCACTAGAGGATGGGTCTATCGATCTTCACGCAGCATTGACGGAAATTTTTATGGATAATGTCAACGAAGAAAGTGGTTATTCCAACACGACGATTGCGTATACGACATTAAACCCACTTGGTATTTATTCCGATAAAATCACTGATGTCAGCGAATTGGCAGATGGTGCTACGGTGGCTTTACCCAATGATGTGTCAAATGAAAGCCGCGCACTATTACTCTTACAAACGGCCGGTTTGATCACTTTGGATGAATCAAAAGGGTTACTGCCAACAACGAGTGATGTCACTGAGAATCCCAAAGCCTTGAAATTTGAGCTGCTTGATTCCAATCAAACGGCTCGGGCAATGACCGATGTCGACATCTCTTTGATCAACAACGGCATGGCAGTCGATGCTGGCTTGGTTCCTACAGAAGATGCGATTTTCTTAGAACCTGTGGCTGACTCCTCCACGCCCTATTATAATGTCATTGCTGCGCGAGCAGACGAAGCAGAAAATGATGTGTACCAAACGGTCGTAGCGTATTACCAGACCGATGAAGTAAAAGCAATTATTGACGAAGTTACCAAGAAATCAAGTATCCCTGTTTGGGAATAAAAAGCAAAAAATCTACTATAATTATATAGGAACAGGAAGTAGGATGGAAAAATGATCAATTGGAAAAAAGGTTTAGCAAGTGTTGCCGTCGTCGGACTAGGATTCGTTCTAGCAGCTTGCGGTGGATCAAATACAGAGGAAACGGCAACCAGCAGTGCAGCTGGTGCTGGCGATGATGCAACATTCACTTATGCCATCAGCGGGGACCCATCGTCCACCAACCCGATCAACACCAGTGATCGCTGGGGCTTGACAGTGACAAACATGATCTATTCTCCACTCGTTAAAGTGGAAGCAGATGGAACAACACAAAATGCGTTAGCAGAATCAGTGGAACCGGCGGAAGACGGCCTTTCATTGACCGTGCATTTGAAACAAGATGTCAAATGGTCTGATGGCGAAGATTTTACTGCCGATGACGTTGTTTTCACGTATGAACAAAAAGTCAAAAAAGAAAACGGCAATGCCGATTCGCTTTGGGTCGACGACCAGCCGATCGCGATCGAAAAAGTGGATGAATACACCGTGAAATTTGTGTTGCCAACACCGAGTGCAGCAGCGATCAGCAATATCGCAACCGAAACATACATCATTCCAGAGCACATCTTTAAAGATGTTAGCGACTTTTCGGTCAGTGAACTGCCTGAAAAACCAGTTGGTACGGGTCCATATCAATTGAAAGAATACAAACGTGGTGAGTACTTTACTTTTGAAGCCAATGAAAACTATTATGGCGGCAAGCCTTCGATTCAAAACGTGACCTTGCGGATCATTGAAAGTACTGATACGGCCAAAGTTGCTTTGCAAAAAGGGGAAGTTGATGCAGCCGTTGTTTTGCCTTCAGATATCGAAGACTTAGATGATACGCAAATTTCTGTTTATCCCTATACAGAAAACCGCATCGGATACTTAGGCTTAAATACTCATTCAGATGCATTACAAGATGTGAAGGTCCGTCAAGCAGTATTGTTTGCTTTGAACAAAGATGAATTAAATCAAGCAGCGTATTTAGATGAAGACTATTATGCAACACCGTATTCATTCTTACCACCGAACAATCCATACGTTACCGAAGATGTCGAGAAATATGAAACAAATGCTGAAAAAGCAAAAGAGCTTTTACAAGAAGCAGGTGTCACTGATTTGTCATTGAACTTGGCGTTCAACTCAACTGACCCAGCTCAAACGATCCAAGCTACGTTGATCCAACAACAATTGCAACAAGCAGGCATTACAGTTACCCTTGAAGGGGGCGATGGTACTGCGATCTTCACTGAGTTGAAAAAACCTGATTCAACGAAATACAACCTGTTCCTTGGCGGGTATATCATGGGGAATGACCCTGACTTATACGGCAGTTTATTCGAAACTGGCGGCAGTGCCAACTACTTCCAAAGCAATAGCGAAACCATTGACAATTTGTTTGCGCAAGCAGCAGTTGAATTGGACACAGACAAGCGTGAAGCATTGTACGATGATCTGCAAAAAGCCATTGCTGACGAAGCGATCATTTACCCAATCGTTGACAACAAGAAAATCTTAGCGGTCAATAACCGAATTGGTAATGTAGAAGATGCAGGCTTGATTCCAATCTATACATTCGAAGATATGTCTAAATTGACAATCAAGTAAATCCATTGGCTGTGATAAAGAGGAATCTTTTTTATCACAGCTTTTTTCTATGAAAAAGAAAGAAGGTCAATTATGTTTCGATATATTGCAAAACGAGTATTGCAAGCAATCCCTTTGCTATTTGTGATCTCTTTTATCGTATTTTCACTTATACATATCGCCCCGTATGATGTGATCGATTCCATCACGACACCGAATATGTCACAAGAGCAAATCGATCTGTTGCGGCAGCGCTATGGCTTGGATCAACCCTTTTTGGTTCAATATTTTCTTTGGATCAGAAATGTTCTTACTGGTAATCTTGGCTTTTCGTTGGTTTCTCAAAGCAGCATTTCACAAGAACTTGCGACTCGGATCCCGAATACGATGCGGCTAGTGATCCCTGCATATTTGACGGCTTTATTGCTGGCGATCATTTTAGGCCTGTTAGCCGCTGCCAACAAAGGAAAGATTTGGGATCGGATCATTGATGCTGTAGCATCTCTAGGGATCGCCGTGCCGACCTTCTGGTTTGCGATGATCTTGATTTATGTATTTGGTTACTTATTGAATATGTTCCCGATCATTGGCATGTATACAGTCGGCAAAGAAGGGGATTTTGGCGATTTTCTGCAGCACTTTATTTTGCCTTATATCACATTGACTGTCGCCTTCTTCCCAGATTTGACAAGGTATATTCGGGCATCAGCGACTCAGCAAGTATCAGAAGACTACGTAATGGTGCAACGGGCATTCCACGCCAGCAAATGGCAGATTTTCAGTCGTCACATTAGTCGCAATATTTTGATTCCCGTTGTCACCCAAATCGGCTTGGCGTTACCGATGTTGGTCACAGGAGCGATTATCACAGAAACGATCTACGGCTGGCCGGGCGTCGGACCTTACTTGATGAGTGCAACGAAAAGCCTCGATTATCCTGTGATCATGGCGATCATGCTGCTGTCAGCAACACTGGTCATCTTAGGGAATTTGTTAGCGGATGTATTATATTCCGTGGTTGATCCACGTATCCGTAAAGGAGGGAGCAAGTAATGAAACGTTTCAAAAAAATCAGTGAAGTCATGCTTGCTTCGCCCATCTATACTTTTTCTGTCGTTTTCTTGACCCTATTGATCGTTCTATCGCTTGTTGCACCTTTGATCCCGATCGATCCCAATGCAACGGATGTCAGCAACATGTCACAGCCACCGAGTTGGTCTCATTTATTTGGGACTGATGAAGTGGGGCGGGATTACTTTATTCGGGTCGTCTACGGCGGTCGGGTGTCCTTGTTTGTAGGTGTTTTGGCAATGATCACTGCGACGTTTATCGGGACCCTTGTCGGTCTTGTTTCTGGCTACTTTGGCGGATGGATCGATAACTTGCTGATGCGGCTCGTCGATGTGTTGTCATCGATTCCTTGGCTGGTGTTAGTGATCGTTTTGAGCGTTTTTTTACGTCCTGGACTAACCACGATCATTATTGTGATCGGCGGGTTTTCATGGATGAACATCGCTCGTTTGATTCGTGGTGAAACGTTAGCAGCGAAAGAACGGGAGTATGTTGCTTACGGGAAATTTATCGGCCGTTCTTCATTCAGTATTATCGTGAAGCATGTTTTCCCAGCAGTACTGCCAACCTTGATCGTTGCGGCATCCGCAAGTATTTCTGGGGCGATCATGACCGAATCAGCGTTGAGCTTCCTCGGATTAGGCATTCAGCAGCCGATGGCTTCGTGGGGCAGTCTGTTGCAAAATGCGCAAAACAGCTTGCAGCGGGCACCATACATGGCGATCCTTCCAGGGCTCTTTGTTATTTTCACCATCTATTCCTTCAACAACATCGGCGACATGATCAAACATGTCTTGCAAAGGGAGGTGTGACCGATGAAGACAGAATTGTTAGCGATCGAAGCGTTGAATGTGACGTTTCACAGCAAAACCGGTCCGAAACCGTTAGTCAAAAAGCTGGATCTAGTGATTCCAAAAGGCAAAGTGGTTGGGATCGTCGGCGAATCTGGTAGTGGCAAAAGTATGACCATGAAAAGTGTCATGGATCTTTTGCCTGATAAGGTGACCGATCACTATGCCAGTTATACATTTGAAGGAGCAGCAGTGACCGATCGTCGAACATTACCGATCGCCATGATTTTTCAAGACCCGATGACTTCGTTGAATCCTTTGCGTACGATTGGCTATCATTTGATCGAAGTGATTCGCCGCTCACAAAACGTATCGAAAAAAGCAGCTCAAGAAATCGCCGTCAAAGAGTTAGAAAAAGTCGGCATACCTTTTCCAGTACAACGTATGAAACAATATCCCCACGAGTTATCAGGAGGGATGCGTCAGCGGGTGATGATCGCCATGGCTTTATTGGCGCAACCGAAATTGCTGATCGCAGATGAACCGACGACGGCTTTAGATGTGACGATCCAAGCACAGATTTTGGCCTTGATCAAAAACCTGCAAAGAGAGAACCAGCTTTCCGTCGTCCTTGTGACCCATGACTTTGGGGTCGTTGCAGGAATGTGCGACTTTATTAAAGTGATGTATCAAGGTCGAGTCGTGGAAGAAGGCACCACGGAAGAGATCTTTTATCAACCTGCGCATCCTTATACGAAACAATTATTGCAAGCGGCACATTTAGGCGACAAGCATGCCGAATTAAAAGTCTTTGACTATCATGAGACATTGGCAAATGAGTTGCAAGAAACGCAGTTATCTAAGACCCATCGCGTTTGGTGCAATCAGGAGGTGACAGAATAATGGAAGAACTGATTCGCGTAGAACATGCGACGAAAACCTTTCGCAGCAAAAACTGGCGCGGCACTGTCAGTGAAGTCCGAGCAGTCGAAGATGTCAGTCTAACGATCCATCGGGGCGAGACATTGGGGCTAGTAGGGGAATCTGGGAGTGGGAAAACCACTTTAGGACGCAGTATTTTAAATTTAGAGACTTTAACAAGCGGGGAGATTTTCTTTGAAGGCAAAGAGCTAACAGCATTGACGGCAGAAGATCGCAAAGCAGCGTATCAGCAAATGCAGATCATTTTCCAAGATCCGTATTCATCATTGAATCCCCGCATGACGGCACTTGAACTGGTGATGGAGCCGTTGTATCATGAAACGAAAGATGCTGCCCGAGCGAAAGCCAAAGAAATCTTAGCGATCGTCGGGATCACGGGTGATGATGTCCATAAACTGCCCCGCAGTTTCAGCGGCGGACAACGGCAACGGATCGGCATCGCTCGTGCGGTGGTCAATCGCCCGGCGTTCGTCTTGTGTGATGAACCGACTTCGGCATTAGATGTCTCCATTCAGGCTCAGATCATCCAATTGCTGCTGCGTTTGCAAAAAGAGTTTTCATTGTCTTATTTGTTCATTTCCCATGACTTGTCCGTGATTCGTCATATCAGTGACCGAACAGCCGTCATGTATCAAGGGAAACTAGTTGAATTGGCACCCACCGACCGTTTGTTTGACAATCCGCTGCATCCCTACACGAAGAAATTATTAGCAGCAGCGCCGATCGCTGATCCTGTGTTAGCAAGAGGTGCGATGGAACAAACGGAGATTCAAAGCACGATTACTTTGACACCATTGTATGAATGGGTCGAAGTTGAACCAGATCATTTTGTGAGGAGAGAAAAACGATGACAGTAGAAACATTGACGATCCATCAAGGAAGCGACAAACTTGAAATGACGACCCCAACTGGCAATTGGGTGTTAGCACGGGAAAAAGGCTATTCGCCCGTCCAAATGCTGGTGAGTGCGGTCGCTGCTTGCGGTGGCTATGTATACGCATCCGTCTTAGAGAATTCAAAAATCACAGCAGAAATCGAAAAGATCGAAGTCAGCTATGACCGAGACGACAACAAAAAAGCCCAACCAGTCAGTGCCATCCACATTCAGTTTTATGCGAAAATCGCTGAAGCCGACCATGACAAAGCGACCCGTTGCCTAAAACTCGTTTCACCAAATTGCCCCGTGATCCAATCATTAGATCCAGCGATCGAAGTGACGGAAACGGTGACGTTTATTTAATCGAAAAAGACTTTGTGTGCCTGAAACCAATAGGCGTACAAAGTCTTTTGGCTCTATAATTTATGGGACTGATGAATCAGAATTGATTCTTCAGCCCCATTTTCATTTTAGGTATTAAAAAACATATCGTTCTCTAGTATGATTAAATCACCACAAAATAAACAACTGAGAGGACGATATGCTATATGAATGATTCTATCAAAAAAATGCTGAGAATAATAGAGAAAGATTTGATGATTACAGAGGTCTCTTACGAGACCCTTCAGAAGAAAAAGACGTTGGTCGTCGATGCTGTTCTCTCGCCTACTCCTCGTGCTTGTAGAAGTTGTGATTCTACTGTGGTAGATGGAAACGGGAAAGCAATTATGGTGAAAAATGGGAAGAAGGAAACGATTGTCCGTTTTGAACAATAAAATCATATGCCTTTGGTTATGCGCCTAAAAAAGCAGCGCTATACCTGTAAAAACTGTCGCACCCATTGGACTGCTCAAAGTTATTTTGTCCAACCCAGACATTCAATCGCAAATCATGTTAGATATAAAATTGCTTCTTTACTGACTGAAAAAGTATCTTTATCTTTTATTGCGAAAAGCTGTTAGGTATCTTTGACCACCGTTATTCGTACATTGAAAGAGTTTAAAAGCTATTTACCAAAGCAATCTAAGAAGATTCTCCCCAGAGTATTGATGGTTGATGAATTTCGTTCGCATACTTCTATAGAAGATAAAATGAGCTTTATTTGTGCAGATGGCGAAACAGGAAAATTAATAGATGTTTTGCCTACGCGTAAATTACCTCGATTAACAAGCTATTTCTTAGGTTTTACCAATCCAGAAGAAGTAGAATTCTTGGTGACAGACATGAACGCCGCCTACTTCCAGCTCACCAAACGTGTTCTGCCAAATGCGAAAGTCGTGATTGATCGGTTTCATATTGTCAAACACATGAATCAAGCGTTCAATGAGTTGCGTATCCGTGAAATGAATGAACTTCGTAAAGCCGGACAGAAAAGCCAGGCAGAAAAACTGAAAAAGAACTGGCGCTTTTTGCTAAAAAATCGTGCAAACATCAACCATTATGAATACAAAACATGGAAAAGTTTCCGAGCACCAAAATACCCATTTCTTACTGAAGCAATGATGATTGATCGATTGCTTGAGTTTTCTCCGCCCCTAAAGGAGGCGTATCCCTTTTTTCATGAATTAGTTGAAGCCTTTCGAGACAAAGACCTGACTTATTTTTCTCCTTATTGGCAGAACTTCCCGAAACGTTAGATGACAGCTTTCGGGAAAAGCTTCAAAACCTTCTGACCTATGAAGAAGGCATCACCAACGCAATGATCTATCCTTATTCCAATGGAAAAATAGAAGCGAAGAATACCCACATAAAGACAATGAAACGAGTATCCTACGGATTTAAATCATTTGAGAACATGAGAATTAGAATCTTTTTGATCAATCAATTAATCAATGTAAGATAACAAAAAATCTGAGCCAGAATGTGGTTCATTCTGACTCAGATTTGATTTTGCACAACTCATCAGTCCTTATTGACAAAGAGCCTACTAAGATCTTTAACTTTTACGCCATCCTAATCATTTTTTCGCCCATGAATAATTTTTTCTGTTATTAAGTTAAAACCCTTTTTTAAGATATTGTAAATTAATAAGCATGATTTTAGACTACTGGATTTTTAGAATTGCAACCTAATTTCAATCCGTAACTAGTCTATCTTTTATCAATAATACAAGATAACAAGTGTAGATTAAACGGAGCAGGGACTATAAGTTAAGCTAGATGACGTCTCCCATTAGTTTAAAACTTTATAAGGTGTGAATTGCAATAATCAAGAGGGAAAAAGTTGAGCAAATCTTAAAAAAAGATAATTGAGATTATGATGAGTTTAAAGAGAAGGCTACTAGAAAAAATTTATGACTATTTTACAGCAGAAAATTGCTGTTTTAGATAACGATGATGAAGTGGAAGAATAGGTCTACTCTCTTTTTGTTTTACAGGAAAGAATGATGAATGTGCTGACAAAACTATACTGTTGGATTTTTCTGACATACTAACAACAAGCATCATCCTTAGTAGTTAAATGCAATCAATATAAGCAGTTTAATTTTCACTTGTAACCTGTAAAAATAGGGAAGCTTATGTATATTGGGATATAAAGTATAGCTAGAAATATTGAGCGAATTTTTTATTAGTACACTAAAGATGTTAAGTTGAATCTAAATAAATCAAAGAATTACTTTAGAATTTTCAGTTTAACTTCCGGATCGCTATTCTTCAAATTTGATTTTTAGAGTATAATAGGCAAAAATTCATTTTGAAGGAATGATCAGTATGCCTAAAGTGGCTGTAATGGCGGGAACACCTATTGATACTAGGATGGGAGCTGATCTATTGAACGAAATTTCCTGTGAATTGTTAGAAGTACCTATTTCAGGAAATCCAGCTCAACAGACCTATTTCCAAACACTTCCAGTCTTCGAAAAGATGCACCAAATTGAAGTGAAAATAAAAGATCTACAGAGTAAAAAAATTGATTTACTGTTGGTTTATTGTAATTCACTGAGTGCATCGATTGATTTTGATTTTCTGGCTAAGAAATATTCAATGAAGATTATCACACCATTTCAAGTATATGCGGATTTGGCTCAAAAACACGAGCGTATTGGTGTGTTGACCGCTAATGGTCAAGGAGCGGCTGGAATAGAAAGTGTTTTAGTGCAGCACCATTCAACAATACGAGTTTATAATGTCACGAATCTGGATTGGGTACATGCGGTGGAAGCAAAGATCCACCCTAGTATTATTGTAGAACAATTTGGACTGACGGATTCAATGAGTTTTTTTATGAAAAATCAAGTCGAAGCGATTTTGATCGGTTGTACTCATTTTCCTTATTTTCTTACAGAATATCAGTCCAGAACGAGAATTCCTTGTATCAATCCAGATGATGCATTAATAGAAAAAGTCAAATCAATACTTTAATAAGCATTGGTTTGACACAGACAATAACTTAGGATTTTTTTGTTTTATTTTTTAGCCAAATAAGCATCAATGTGTGTTTTTATTTTTTCAAAGTCTCTCTCCAAAAATAAAATAGTCGGAATCTGAATGACCGGCAAATTACGCTCATTATTAAACGGTCCAAAGGGCTCTGGTAGCACCAATAGATCAATCATATCCTTATCTTTGGTATAATTTGCTGATACGTCATAATACTGAGAGAAAAAAGCTAAAAGATCATCAATGTTACGTCTAGCGCGGGTCGCAAATATTGTGGTAGAACCAACGCCACTATTAGAAGTAAGCATAAAATAGATTTTATTCATTACGAATTCTCCTTTTTAAATAAAATATAGCGGTAGCTTTATGTTTGACTAACTATGCTTGCAAATAAAGTTAAAATTATAAGAAAAGGGGAATAAGAGCATGTTAAACAAAAGAATAGCAAATAAAAATGATTATAAATTAGTTTTAGAAATTTGGGAGAAGTCAGTAAAGCAAACCCATGATTTTCTAGCTGAAGCAGATTTTAATTTTTATAAAGCAATCATTCCTGAGAACTTAGATGAGGTTAAACTTTATTTATGGGAAGATAACGGAGAAATTGTCGGTTTTAGTGGTGTAAGTGCAGAAGAATTAGTTATGCTATTTCTTGATCCAGATTTTATTGGTAAGCGATATGGTAGTCAAATATTAATTGAGCTGATTGAAACTGAAGATATAAAAAGAATTGATGTTAATAGTCAAAATAAATATGCAAAACATTTTTATTTAAGCCATGGATTTGAAATTGAATCTGAAGAAGACTTAGATGGTTTTGGTAAACCATACCCTATAACGCATTTAGTAAAAAAATAATTCATGAATGGTTTATTACCTGATTGAACATGAATAAAAGTAATATTTTTATTTTGATGGCCTATTTCTAGGTTATGAATTATCCAGATCAAATTTGTGTATTACATTCAGTAATAAGGTGCTTATCTTAGGATCAACTTATGATACTAGCTGACCAAGGATGTACCAGTTATAGAAAATCAGTTAAAGTAAAAATGATAAAAATCTTATGTCAACACTGATTTAGGCTGACCTGTGGGTTAGGAGAAAGACAGGTCGGTAGCTTTTAATACAAAAAATGGCTTGTATGTATCTAGATAGTTAACTGAAATTAGAAATGTTCTTATTTTTAACGGAGTAAGAAAAATAGGCTGCTTTAGGTCTGAATACTTTTTCAATATAATGAAGATATCAAAGGCGACAGGAGTGTTTTTATGAATAAGAATCCTCATAATCTAAAGTTGGTAGCAGTAGATATGGATGGAACATTTGCTCGTACTGATTACACATACGATATCCCAAGGTTCAAGGCTGTTTTATCGTGAATGAAAGCTGTTGATTGTCAATTTGTTGTTGCAAGTGGAAATCAATACTACCAATTGAGATCGTTATTTCCAAATTATTATGATGAATTAAGTTTTGTTGCTGAAAATGGTGCTTTTGTTAAAGATAAAACAGAGGTACTATTTTCAGCCGATATGCCTAGAAAAGCGATCGAGGTGGTCCTTGATTTATGTAAAGACTATCCTGAAGTAAAAAATGTGATGTGTGGTCTGAATAGTGCCTACTGTGAAAGAGGAAAGGTGAGTCAAGCATTTTTTGATCTAACCAATATCTATTACCATAGATTAGAATGGGTAGCTGATTTTGCAGAAGTTCAAGATAAAATTTTAAAATTTGCTCCGACTATGCCTGTTGAAAAAACCGAATTTTACGTTGAATTGTTCCGTGAAAAATTAGCCGGGCTATTAGTACCTACCAGTAGTGGTCATGGTTCTGTAGACTTGATTCTTTCTGAGTGCCATAAAACTTTCGGCTTGAAAATGTTAGTTGAGCGCTTGGGGATTAATCCTGACCAGTGCGTTGCTTTTGGAGATGGGGGCAATGACATTGAGATGTTGGAGTATTGTGGTCTGAGTTATGCAATGGATAATGCAACGGAAGCTGTTAAGCAAGTTGCTAAGCATCAATGTCCTTCAAATGACGAAGACGGTGTTTTAGTGACGCTCGATCGATTGTTCCTTAACACGTAAACACTAGGTAATTCATCAAAAAACCTCGATATAAGAAATATTCGAGGTTTTAAAACTATATTTAGAACAGATTTACGAAGCGTCTGATGAGTCAAAATAGACTTGGACATTGCTATCTAAAATACCACTTTCATTCTTTAAACGAATTGTTTGATTTGATGGAGTTACCTCTAATACTAAATGCCCATTAATAAAGGTAGTATCGTATTCAGATGTTTTAACTGTTGCTTCTTCGCAAGGTATTGTTAAATCATATGCTGGAATATAATGTTGTGTGGAAACTAATAAAAAATGATCACCAATCATACAGCATCCCTCTGCTGAAGAAAATTGATTAGAGCCATCATTTAAAGTTAACAAGAATCCATCCTTTAAACGAGGTACTTGCTTAAATACTTCTGGTTGTACTTCTAAAAATAAATTATCGCTCATTTTCACGACCACCATCGACTTCCACAGTTGAAATTGACATTTTATTTAACACACCTATTCCCCCTTAACTATAACTCAATTCTATATAAAAAATATTCTATTCTCAAATAATTGAACTTTTCAAATCGCCAATTTACTTCGGCTTTATCAGAGCTCATTCATATCAAGAGCGATTAACGCTGTAAAAATTAAACCGAAGATCTGATAAATTTTCTCTATTTTCTACAATATTTAAAACGCTTCCTTAGTCTATTATATATCTATTTCTCTTAGGAGTATGTTTAGATGTTTGAATAATAGTTGCCCAACTTTAAAGGTTATTCTTATAATATTTTACTTCATTTTCCAATAGAAAATTCAAAGGATTACTGGTTTTTCTAAAATAGTTTAGTTTAAATACATAGGTATCCTCCGACACTGTATTAGTTCATAATCATCTAAATACAAAATTTTCAAATAAAAATATTTCAAGCTCTATCGTTGACGAATGTAAACGATACTTATAAAGTAATAGAAATTGATTACATTTGTAAACTTAAAATGGTTAATTTATCTCACATAAAACTAAGAATAAAATAATGATTAAAAGTGGTTAGTTTTTATACGATTTAGCCTATCGGTAAAAATGAATTAACTTGGTAGATAAAGGAGAAGAAAGATGAAGACGATAGCAGTAGTTGGCGGTCATGGACAGGTTGGAAAAGGTAATGTTAGAGAGTTAACAAATCATGGGTATTTCGTTGTTTTAATGGGAAGAAATTTAAAAAAAATGGAAGTATTTGCCCAAGAATTTTTACCCATTCTAGAACAGAGTGAAGTAGACTTGAATAAATTTGTTATTCCTGAAAAACTTGCTGATCTTGATATGGTAATTGTTTGTTTGGACCAAACGGATACCCAGTTTGTCGAACAATGTCAAAAATTAGGAATTGATTATTTGGATATCAGTGCCAATAGTGATTTTTTGAAAAAAGTTAATTTGCTACCCATTCCTGAAAAAAGCAAGAGAGTCATTGGTTTAGGGTTAGCACCTGGTGTTACCAACTTAGCCGCGGCCGCGTACACTAAGAAAGAGCCATCTGCTCAAATGATAGTAATTGATGTCCTTTTAGGAATAGGTGATCGTCACGGTGAAGCAGCAGTAAGATGGACCTTTGAGCAATTAAATCGTACGTATATACATCCTAAATGGGCACAACCAATTGAAAATTTTGTCTATAGTCGAAAAACGGATTTTGGACCACCATTTGGGAAGCGTCGCAGTGCTAACTTTGGCTTTGCCGATCAGCATTTACTTTTTTCTGCAGATCCTTCACGCAATTATGTAACATTTCTCGGTTTGGA
Source organism: Enterococcus sp. E5-162 (assembly GCF_035725965.1). NCBI lineage: Bacteria > Bacillati > Bacillota > Bacilli > Lactobacillales > Enterococcaceae > Enterococcus > Enterococcus sp. E5-162. The sequence goes on from NZ_JAPRFV010000021.1 coordinate 13,659, forward strand.
TCAAAATTGGTTGACTGCATTGTTAAGAACAATAAAAAAAGTTGGACTAGCAAGACTTTTTAAAAATCCGAGAGTAATAAAGAGCCCCGTATGGTTCATGAAACGAGGATTAGTCGGAGATCGTTCTTTTGTTGTAAAAGTATCAAATGGACAAGTTAAAGATCCTGAAAAAATTGTTCTCTTTGGAGAAGAAGAAGCAAAAATGACTGCAGAAATCGCGGTATTTGTTGCGAACAAAATTTTAATAGAGACATTACCAAATGGGCATTACCATTTAACAGAACTAACTACCATGTCGGAGATACTAAGTCAGCTTCCACGTTTATCAGCCACAGAATAAATTGAAAAACTTTTTACACTATGAAAAATGGAAACAAGCTTCTCTAATTTGTTAAAATTATTCTTTTGTTCTATCATTTCAACAAATATGTTGTAGTATGCAATAGCTTTTTTAGATTAAATTATAGTATTTAATTTTTTCTATAGTAATAAAATTCTATATCAACCAGATTACAATAATAGTTCTTGCTGTGACAGATATCGACCTTATATTGCGAGACACTTATACTTAAAACGAATTGGATGTGAAGTTACTTGATTGAAAGAGAAGAAGCTGAGGAAATAATGAAAAAATATAATCGCAGCTATGGAGAATTTGAAGAAAAGGCTACTCGAAAAGAGTTTATGACTGTTTTACAGTGGGTAGCTGAAGAATCTAATCGGAAACAGCGAAAGATTGCGGGATTGGATAAAGAGGAAGAGCAGTAGGCAAAAGCCCACTGTTCTTCTTAGTAAAAATGCCTAAAAAGGAAGTAAATGAATTTTAAATTGTAATCCTAAAATCTGTTTTACAAGAAGCTACTGATAGTGAGTATCTAGTACAAATAATATTTAAAAAAGACCGACTACATCATAAATTGAAGTAGTCGGCTTTTGTGTGCAATACTAAGGCTATTTAAGTGTTCTTCAAATTATATAACTTTATTTTGTATCATAATGAGAATAAATCTCCCATAGAACGTCATAGGTAATTAAAAATATGAAAATGCCATATGTTAAGAATAGCTTTTTCTTTGAAGACTATCTTTTTTTATTAGATAAATAAAATTGTTGCAACAAACAGTATAGTTTTTACCGTTTGAATAATTCTCTTATCGAAAGAAAGAGTAAAAGGATAAACAAGAAGATCCCTAAACTGTTTAATAATAATTTTGGGATTGAAAGGTTTGTGCTGAAATTATGGATACCTAATAGAATAAAGCACGAAAAAATAATAGTTGATACTATAAGTCCTTTGGATTTGTTTTTAGTAGACATATCATTAGACCCTAGCAGCTTCAAAATCAATACTAGCTAGTCCTTCGCTGATAGCTCCTGCAACACAGTTAACAGCTTCGTTTCTTTCAACTTGTTTCATTTCTACTAATAGTATTTTTTTTATATTTTGCATGTTGATCACACTCCCTTTTTGATAATACTATTATATTAAACTCGATACTGATTGTGGTAAAAAAATCGTAAATCGCTATTTTTTTGTCTTATAGCAGTTTTTTTAGACTTGCTTATAGGAAAATATTTGTATTGGTGAAATAATTTTAGTGAAGTGTGATTAGTATATAAATTTCTTTTGGAATAGTTTCGGATAAACTCAATCTTGTTATAAGTAATTATTATGATCGGTAGTGGTCAGGTAATGATATTAGGCTCTATCTCGTATTTTATCAAAATAGTCTGAAAACGATTTGATTTTATGATTGTAAATATATTTTGAGCTAAGACTTTTGATGAATTATTCAAAAAATAAAAGATCTAGAAATTTTTTACTAGCTAAAGATAAATTTTTTTCTTCTTTGTATGCAATCCCTATTTTTCTATATAATGGAACATCTAAATCTAAAATTGTTAGATCATATTGTACACGTTGTAAAATTAATTCCGGAAGTATACTAACACCTAATCCTTTTTCAACCATGGCCATAATTGCATAATCATCCCAAGTAGTGAAATTAATATCAGGTGAAAAGTCCATCGTTTCAAATAATGTAGTGATATTGGAGTTTCCATTTTTATCTAAGAGAATAAAAGGTAACCCAGAGAGATCATTGAGTGAAACAGAATCTTTCTTTTCTAAAAAGTGGTTCTTCGGTACTATAACTTTGAAATCATCTTGATGTATAAATTGCGTACTTAATTTTGGCAGTGTGGGCAATCTTAGAAATCCAAAATCTACCCTACCAGTAAGAATCCAATGTTCGATTTCATCATAATCTCCAAGTAATAATTCAAATTTTATATTTGGATATTTATTTTGGAAATTTAAGATAAGTTGAGGTAGCCAATGCGTAGCCACACTTGAAAAGGTCCCAATTCTAATTACGCCAAATTTAATGCCGTTCAGTTCTTCTAGCTTTCTCTGCATAGATGCATATTCGTCAAATAAATTTTTTACATATGGATAAATGTTAATTCCGTCAGAAGTTAGACGTAGACCTGTTCGGTTCCGTTCAAGTAATGTCACACCCCATTCATCCTCCAAATCATTTATCATCCTACTTATTCCTGATTGAGAATAATTTAAAGCTTCAGCTGCTTTAGTAAAACTTTTCAATTCAACTGTTTTTAGAAAAGCAATATACTTTTGAATATTCATATCCATGCTTACACCTCATTAATATCTGGTTTTATCATACTAAAGATCTGATATATTCTCTTTTGTGATGTAATTATACATGATAAAGTTTCTTTGTAGTAAATATTAAGTGAAAGAAGGATTCAGATTGATTAATGTTAGTGAAATAAAAACCAATAAACCTCAAAAATATGAGACACTTTTACAAGAAAAAGTTTACGCTGCTTTAGAAAGTTTAGACATATCGTATGAACGTGTAGAAACAGACGAAGTGATAACTATGGAAGATTGCGAACAGGTGAATTTGAAATTAGATATGCATATGGTAAAAACACTCTTTTTGTGTAATAGACAAAAAACAAATTACTATTTATTTATTACGAGTGGCGACAAACCATTTAAATCTAAAGATTTTAGTAAAGCTTTAGGAATCTCAAGAGTGTCTTTTGCTTCCAAAGAAGATATGACAAGTATGCTACAAACCAAAATTGGAGCAGCTACAGTTTTTAGCACACTAATTGATACAAAGAATAAAATTAAAATCATATTTGATAAAGATGTAACGGATGACAGGTGGTATGGTTGTAGTGATGGGACTACTACTGGATATTTGAAGATTTCAACAAATGAAATAATAGCAAAGTTATTACCCTATACAAAACATCAAATGGAAATTGTAAAAATATCCTGATGAACATTCATAGAGACAGGATTGTAATTAAAGTTGGAAATACAACTTTAACAAATACAATTGGTAAAAATAATATCTAATCTTTCGATAAAATGGATGATGTTTTAACCGATATTCAAAATCTTGGCTATGAGATAATACTGGTTTCATTCGGAGCCATTGTGATTGGTGCAAATAAGCTAAATTTCCATAAATATCCTGAAACATTAAAAATAAAGTGGTTGGCACAACTTTCTTTACACAACAAAAATACTTTTGAAATTATTTCTAAAAAATAAAAGCTAACCGCTCAAACAATTTTGAACGCCTCTAATAAAAAAGCCTGTTCTTCTTACTTTCAATAAAAGGGTTCTGTTGCAAAGTTTTCCAAAAAATCTATTTTAGTGTAAAATTGAGAAAAAAGACAGAGAGGACAGAGTAATGAATCATTTTAAAGGCAAACAATTCAAAAAAGACGTCATTATTGTCGCTGTTGGTTACTACCTGCGTTACAATCTAAGCTATCGTGAAGTTCAGGAATTGTTATATGATCGTGGAATAAATGTTTGTCATACTACGATTTATCGTTGGGTATAAGAGTACAGCAAAGTCCTCTATTATCTTTGGAAGAAGAAAAATAGACAATCCTTCTATTCATGGAAAATGGACGAAACCTATATCAAAATTAAGGGACGTTGGCATTATCTTTATCGTGCAATTGATGCGGACGGCTTAACCTTAGATATCTGGTTACGAAAGAAACGGGATACGCAAGCAGCCTATGATTTCTTAAAACGACTCCATAAACAGTTTGGTGAGCCGAAAGCAATTGTGACCGATAAAGCACCTTCTCTTGGCTCCGCCTTTAGAAAGTTACAGAGTGTGGGTTTATATACTAAGACAGAGCACCGAACTGTGAAGTATCTTAACAATTTAATAGAACAAGACCATCGACCTATTAAACGACGGAATAAATTTTATCAAAGTCTCCGTACAGCCTCTTCCACGATTAAGGGCATGGAGACCATTCGAGGAATATATAAAAAGAACCGAAGAAATGGAACGCTCTTCAGCTTTTCGGTGTCTACTGAAATCAAGGTATTAATGGGAATAACAGCCTAAGATATTTGGAGTTCAGAGAGGGCGCGTTTGATTTTCAAACTTCGCAACAGAACCGAAAATTTATACCGGAAGATTTTCAAAACTTACAGTTAGAAAACATGCGTTTAGAAGATTTATTTAGATTAGCAGAAGATGATAAGTATAGATTTGAAGTTTTGAAAATTCAAAAGAATGAACTATTGAATAAGTTATATCCTGAGAATGCGATAAAAGCACATTTTGGTGATGCTAATCATATGTATAGTTGGTTCATTCCTAAAAGATTTAGAGGGAAAATCAATGCTGGAGATCAAGTGAAAGTACTCAATCGAAATAGTACAGATGTCGTAATGATAACAGATATCTATGTAGAAGATGAAGATATAATCAAATATATGAAGCCTGTGATAAAACTTGTTAATAAAAATAAAGGAACCCGTGGTGCTAGTTAATTTTTTCCTAGAGGAAAATGTCTAAACATGTTGGTAAATCAACAAAAAAACGCATAGAGTAGTCTCAAAACTCCCAAGAAATGAGGACTACATATGCGTTCATCAAAAT
>NZ_JAPRFV010000022.1:0-17799 GCF_035725965.1 Enterococcus sp. E5-162
CGAAAAGAAGGCACTCTCTTCGGGTTTTCGGTCTGTACTGAAATCAAGGTATTATTGGGAATCCCAGCTTAAATCATAGATACCGTAAGGGATTTTATTCTTTATTTAAAACTTTGCAACAGAACCCATTCATAACTCCAACCTAGAATTTCTCCGTCTTTTTGCCAGCGAGTAACATTGACGACTTGGTATTCTTTTTCGAGTTTTTCTTTTGGTAAGGTAAGATCATTGATTTTAATTGGCATAATAGCCCTCCTTTTAGATATACGATATTTTATACGATTGGCTTAAAAAAATATAGACGGCCATCTATGAATCATATTTTATACGTTTGTTTATACGAAGTCAAGAGATTTGGCGGAAAAATATATACGAAAATATATACGAGTGATATAATGAGTAAAAATGACAAGGAGGAAGTAATCTATGTTTGGTTTATTACAGCCGGATAAAGTGAAGGTAGGGCAACGAATTAAGGAAATCAAAGAGAGCATGAATCTGTCCTTTACAGAGTTGGGCAATCGCTTGGGGATAAAGAAACCAACAATCAGCTCGTATGTTCAAGGTTATGCGTTAGCCCCTGAAAGTGTCATTAACCAATTGTCTAGTATTAGTGGGAAACCGGTGGGTTGGTTTTACTTTGGTGACATTGAAGAGTATATTGCGGACTATTTGCAGTTAAAAGGGCAGAATAGGATTGTGCAAGAACATCCAAACGTTGTGAAAGCAATCAAAGAAGAGTTTTACACTGGGGAGTTTAAAAATCCGGCATGGGAAAATGAAGTTGGTTATCCATGTGAGGAGTTTATGGATGATTATTTTTATGAACTACAGCAAGAAGTCATTAAAGAAGAACTTCAAAAAATGGTCCGTGATCAGATAAAAAAAATATCGATTGCCGATGAATTATCTAAACAGAAAAATGATGAGGCGGTCACCGTTATTACGAGTGGAATCATCGAATATATGGATGTAGCCGGTGAATTTAATTATGAAAAAAAAGATGATATGATTAAACTGGTTAAGCAGGAAGTCGATAATTACGATTTTTTTGCGGGTAGTAATTTTGAAGATCAGTATTTAGTGGGGAAACTAATAAATATCTTGGCAGATCAGCAGAAAACCAGCGAATTAATCAACCATTTATCTGAAGAGCTGACAGATAAGGCATTTATAGGATTATTTGGTGGGGAAGAGTTGGTGAAAACAATTCAGACGTTAAGACCGGCGTTAATTAATCTGTCCAATAAAATTAGTGCAGATCAGCTTGAGGATTGGTTTGAAAAGTAAAAAAATAATTGAAATTAGGAGTTGATGATAGGCCACTAGGTGATCAATTGAGGTTGAACCGACAACGGATAGGGCTATACTATCGAGAAGATATAAATTGACTTACTATTCCCGGTCAGATTATTTCAAAAAAATTATATGCTCAAATTTGCATGGTATAATCACTGATAGATAACATAAGGTATATTTCAGTTTTTTAATAGGGGAGCGTCAATAATTTTGTGTAAATAAATTGTCCTCCTGCAAAATAATTAGTTACTCAGTAAACATTGAAACTAATGTATCGGTTACCTGTTGAAAACCTTTATGGCTTCTGTTTAGAAATTTTTGATTGTATGTATCAAAAATGCTGACTAGAAAGCGTTCTAGTGATTCTTCATTTTGAAACTGCTCTTTTCTACGGCTGTATCTTTTAATTTGCTTATTGAAAGACTCGATTAGATTGGTTGAGTAAATGGTTCTACGAATGCTAGGTGGAAAATCATAAAAAGTTAATAAGTCTTGGTTTTCTATGAGTGACTGCGTCACTTTAGGATAGTTTTTCTTCCATTTCTCAATCATGCCGGATAAGAAGGTATTCGCTTCTTCTTTTGAGTTAGCTTGATAAACAGCCTTAAAGTCATCACAGATTTCTTTTCGGTCTTTGACACGTACTTTATGAGCGATATTACGAGATACATGGATACAACAATGCTGATATTTTGCTTTAGGATAAATTTGATGGATAGTATCTTTCATGCCTTTTAAGCCGTCCGTAATAAAAAGCAAGACTTCTTGAACTCCTCTGGAGTTAATATCCTGTAGCAGCTCATTCCAAACGTATGTTGATTCAGTTGGAGCAATCGCATAACTCAGTACTTCTTTAGTGCCGTCTTCTCGTATACCAATGGCAATATAAATCGCTTCTTTGGATACAGTTTGACGTTTTAGTGGAATGTAAGTAGCGTCCATAAAAATAGCGACATACTTATCATTTAAGGCTCTGGATTTAAAGGCATTTACTTCTTCAGTCAGAACTTTAGTCATGTTGGACATGGTTTGTGGAATATAGTGATGACCGTACATTTTTTCGATCAAATCAGCAATTTCAGACATCGTAACACCTTTTTCGAATAAATGGATAATAGTGGTTTCCAATGTATCGTTTGTTCTTTTGTAGGCTGGTAAAGTTTGTTGTTTAAACTCACCATTACGATCTCTAGGTATTTCCAATGTTAATTCACCATATTCGGTTTTGATTGATCGAAAGTAAGAACCGTTTCTCGAATTACCTGAATTAAAACCAGTGCGATCATATTTTTCGTAATCTAAAAAAGCCGTTAATTCAGTCCGTAGGAGTGTGTTTATCGCTTTTTCTAAGTGCGAACGGAACAATTCATTTAAATCGCCTTTAGTGACTAGAGTTTGCACAATTTCTGTAGTAAAATCATTCATAGGGAAGTCCTCTTTTCTGTGAATTGGTTGTCGTTAACTTTATTCTACAGAAGCGACTTTCTTTTTTGTATGGATTTTTTCATTTACACAAAATATTTTACACTCTCTTTAATTGTGAAAAGACGATAAGACATTATTTTATATTATCGAAAATCAATCAGGTTGTTTTGAAATATTGCGGATATTGTTTCGTCTTTATCTATTAAAATGTTCATAAATACACCAATTTGTTCAAAAGGAGATCATAGATAATGGATGATATATGGATGTTTATTTCTCATTTGAAAAAACAATACCAGAAGTTAGGAGTGGTAGTATCTAGCCAAGATAAAGAAATTAATATGGATAGAGTGGAATTCGTAAATTTGAATCTACCTTTAAGTGAATTACTTCTGAAAAAGAGTCGGCGAAGTTGGTATCTGACTGCTTCTGATTTTATCAAAGGAATAATAGAACAATCTTCAGAAGAAGTTGTTCTGTTTGATAACTTTGAATTGATAATGAATCCAGAATTAGGTGTCAATTTTATGGATCTATTGCTAGAATTAAGTAAGATAAAAGTTGTTTTGATTGCATGGCATTATGATATTGAAGGGACAACTCTCATATATGCACAACCTGGGCACAAGGAATACCGCCGTATTGAAATGAGAGAAGATCAATTATTTTTTTGGATAGGAGAAGAAAATGCTGTATAAAGAATTAGTAAATTTTGAACCAATTGATTCAGTCATCCAATTAACAGATGCAAATTCAACAGAAAAGGCAATGCACCTGTTGGATACATACGTAATCTCAGATCGCATGGCAGAAACAATTAATGAAATTATTTTTAAGCAACTACAATACACTAGACCAGAAGACAACAAGGGATTATTGGTCGTTGGTAACTATGGCTCAGGTAAATCTCATTTAATGTCAGTAATCTCAACAATTGCTGAGTATGAAGGTGCTAGTAAGCATATTGCAAATAAAGAAGTAGCTGAGCACGCTAAACAAATTGAAGGACAATTCAAGGTAATCCGGTTTGAAATTGGTGGGGTGGATCGCCCGTTCAAAGATATTATTATTTCACAACTCGAAAAAGGCTTTATTGAAATGGATGTCAACTTTGAATTTCCAGAAGATGATTCGAAGTTAACCAATAATAAAGAATGGCTACTGGAAATGATGGATGCCTTCAATACAAAATATCCAGAAAAAGGGTTATTAGTAGTCGTCGATGAACTTCTGGATTATCTTCGTTCACGTAAAGAGTTAGAAATGACATTGGATTTAGGGTTCTTACGTGAGTTAGGTGAAGTAGCGTATGATAGCCGGTTTAGGTTTATGGCTGGGATTCAGGAGATGCTATTCGATAACCCACGTTTCTATTATGTAGCGGATCCACTGCGACGGGTAAAGGAACGCTTCGAGCAAGTACGTATTGTTAAAGAAGATATTGCCTATGTTATTTCACAACGTTTACTTAAGAAAAATGATTTACAAAAAGCTAAAATTCGTGAACACTTAACGGAGTTTTCTAAGCTCTACGACCGACTAAGTGAGAATATGGAAACATATGTTGAGCTGTTTCCAATTCATCCTGCATATTTATCGACATTTGAGAATGTTCATAATATTGAAAAACGGATAGCATTGAAAACCATCACCAATGAGATGAAAAAGATTATTAATAACGAAGTACCGATAGATGATCCAGGATTAGTTTCCTATGATAGTTATTGGACATACATTGAGGAAGACCCATCTTACAAGACAATTCCTGAAGTTCGAGAAGTGATGGATAAAGTATCAATTTTGAAGGATAGAATCAATAGTGCCTTTCCTTCAACAAAAAGACGCTATCAAAAAATGTCTATTCGTATAGTGAATGCTATGGCATTGAATCGTCTAACTACTGATGATATCTATTCTAAGGTAGGGATGACTTCTGATGAATTGAAAGATGACCTTTTTCTAACAATTCCTGGTCAGATGGATATGCTGCTTGAAGATCCTGATCCTGCGGGATTTTTGAAAACAAATATAGATGTGGCTATTAAGACAATTATGGAAACAGTCAGTTATCAATATATTTCAGTAAATGAAGTCAATGCACAATATTATCTAGATTTGAAAAAAGATATTGATGTAGATAGTCTGATTGCAGATCGTGCTGAAATCATTGAAGCGGACACAATGGACCGCTACTATTTTGATTTATTACAAAATGCGATTGCTTTGGATGACCTTACTTATATTTCTGGTTATAAGATTTGGTCATATGAGCTTCCTTGGGAACAACGCCGAGTAATGCGAAAAGGATATCTTTTCTTGGGTTCTCCCAATGAGCGATCTACAGCGCAACCAGAGAGAGATTTTTACATTTACATGTTACGACCATTTAATACCGTAAACTATAAAGATGAGAAGCGCTCGGATGAAGTCTTCTTCAAACTTAATTTAGAAGACGATTACTTTGAAAAGACATTACGAAAATATGCTGCGGCAAAAGAGCAGTACATTGAAACAACACAAGCACAAAAACCCTTATTTAAAGCTAAGTATGATAGCTACTATAAGCAATTGAATAAATGGCTGTTCGAACATTTTGTAGATGTATTCAAGGTGGTTTATAAAGGTAAAGAAGGATATCTTTCTGATTTTGGAATGTTCCTTCCACAAGAAGATACTTTGAAAGCAATGGTCAACTATGCTTCTGCAGAGTTCTTGAATGATGCCTTTCAAGAGAAATACCCAGATTATCCAACCTTTAAAGAATATAAGCCAGGATATCTAACAAATGATAATATCAAAACTTCCGCAAGTGATGCTTTGCAATTCTTAAATGGACGTTCAACAAAAACTGGGAAGGCCATACTGAACGGCTTGGTTATGGAAGATAGTGCTGGGAAAGTAACTGCCGAATCCATTTCTAGTTCTGGCTTTTCACGATGGATTTTGGAAATGCTAGAAGAAAAAGGTAACGGCAAGGTGGTTAATAATAAGGAAATATATGATCAAGATGCCTTACGTGGTACAGGAGATAGACGTCTTTCAAAAGAGTTTAAATTGGAGCCCGAATTAGTAGTTGTCGTGATTGGTGCGCTTCTTTATGCAGGAAAATTAGAGATAAGCGTAGCTGGAACGAACTATACAGCAATGAACTATCGAGAGTTTGCTGCCGAAAATATCGAGATATTGTCTAATTTCGACTATATCAAAAAGCCATCTGGTCTTCCAATTAATGAAATCAATGCAGTACTAAATCTATTTGATGAATACGCCCCAAACTTTGATGAGAAGATTCTAGAAGGATATATTAGGCGCCTTAGCAGCAAGTCAATTGAAGAAGTGAGTCATACCTTAAATACTATTGAGATGGTCAAGAAAGGTTTTTCTATTGGCGGCACAGAAGTTATGGACGCAAATACTCGACAAGATACAATTATGAGACTCACTTCTTATAAAGACTTTTGTGAAAAAGTCCAACGGTATAATACCGTTGCTAAAATGAAAAACTTTTCGGCTAGCGTTACTGAAATCTCAGAACAAGAAGAAAACAAGAAATTAATTGATTCAATTGAACAGATGAAGAAAGACGTTGACGAAGTCGGTACACTAGTGACATACATTACACAGGCTACTTACAACTATGGCCTTGAGAGTGATTGGACAAAGAATGCCCAAGAAGCGATTAATGCTGTCGTTGAAGCAGTGAAGAAAGGTGCTGGATTCAAGTCGCAAATGGATGACTTGAAAGAAATTAAAGAGCACTATATAGATGAATATTATGATATTCATCAGAAATCTCGATTAACAAGTAAAGAGGAAATTAATCGTGATGGGCTACTTAATTCAGTTGAGGCAGATGTATTAGCTACACTAAAGGCCAATATCGACATTCTTCCGGGTCAACAGCTTATTGATTGGGTCCGAGAGCTACGTGCTACAAGAGCTTGTTTTTCACTAACAAAAGCTGAACTAGAACAATATCCGACATGTACTCATTGTAATTTCGAAATTGGAAAAACTGATCGGAATTCCAAATTGGTTGTATCTAATGGTAAAGAAAAGTTAACTGGAATTTATGAAAATTGGATGGAGATTCTTGTAAGTAGCTTACAACAGGGAGACATTGTTGAGAATCGGGAACTCTTGAATAATGAAGAAAAAGTAGAAATTAATCAATTCATTGCTACAAAAGAATTAACATTTCCGATTAGTCCCCAATTCTTGAATACCATAAATAATTTGTTTAAAGGCTTTGAGAAGGTTGAAATAACTGAAGCGGAGCTGGTTAAAGCAATGGGAGACGGTAGTCCAATGTCAGTTAATGAATTAGAAGGACGTATCCGTCAATTGATTGCAGAGCTAACTGAAGGCAAAGAGAAAAATAAAGTTAGAATTATGTTTAAGAGGTGAGTAGATGTCATTAGAAAATGAACAATTGTCTTTTGATTCTGAACAAAGGGAAAATAAAAGAGTGACAGTTCTCGGGATGGAATTTGAAAATGATGATGCTCGTCGAGAGTATTTCCGGGAGGAACTGAGAAAAAAACTTCCTGAGTTGAGGAAAATTGAAGGTTTTCCAATAGGCAATGATGAGGATATTATTGAGCTGTCTGATCCGCCTTTTTATACTGTATGTCCTAACCCATTTATTAATAGGTTTATCAATGAATGGAAAACAGAGGACGTTGAAGAGTATTCAAAAGAACCTCTTGCCGTGGATATTAGCTTTGGTAAAAATACTCCAATCTATAACGCACATACTTATCATACCAAGGTTCCGTACAAAGCAATAATGAGTTATTTGCTTCATTATACGAAACCTGGCGATATAGTGTATGATGCTTTTAGTGGGACAGGAATGACAGGTGTTGCTTCTTCATTGATGAATAACAAAGAAGAACTTCTTGAAATTAAGCCGGATATTACAGACAATGATATTGGTGTTAGACATGCCTTTCTTTCTGATTTAGCTCCAGTGGGAAGTGTTATTTCTGAGGTATATAATAGTTCGGTTGATTCCGAATTGCTGGTTAGTGAGCTAACAAAATTATTGGCTGATTCAAAGAAAGATTTAGGATGGGTTTATAAAACTGAAGTAAATAATGTTGAATATGATATTAATTACACTGTATGGAGCGATGTATTTAGTTGCCCAAATTGCTTGACGGAATTTATTTATTATGAAGAGGCTTTCGATATTGAAGAAAATAAATTGCATTCTGATTTTTCATGTCCAAACTGTGGCATGTTATTAAACAAACAAAAATCTGATAAAGTAATGTCTGAGTATTTTGATGCTGTGGTTGGAAAAAAACTTAAAGTTCTTAAACAAAAACCTGTATTAATTAGTTATGGATTTGGTAGAAATAAAGGAATTAAAAAAATAGGCAATAAAGATAAAGAACTTTTAGAGAAGATTGATAAATATAATATTAATAAATGGTTTCCAGCATTCAAGTTACCTAAGGGTGATGAGATTGAACGAGTGAAGAGAAATGGTATTGAATATACACATCAGTTTTACACAAAAAGAAACTTGATTGTAGCAAGTGATTTACTGGACCGAATTTCTAAACTGCCTGAAAGTCTTAAAAGACCAGCATATTTGTGTTTTCAATCCATCGTATATAGTCTTATCTCAAAACTGGTACGTTATAATATGGGAAATAGAGGCAACGGGATGCTTAGCGGGACATACTACCTCCCTTCCTTAATGGCAGAGACTAATGTATATAATGTTTTTAAAGGAAAAGTAAAGGATATAGCTAAAGCATTGATTGTGAAACAACGGTCATCAATTGTATTTGTCAGCTCTGCAATTACAAATGAGTTACAAGAGAACTCAGTGGATTACATTTTTACAGATCCCCCATTTGGAGAGAATATTGATTACTCAGAGTTAAATTTTTTATGGGAATCATGGTTAAAAGTGTTCACAAATAGTTCTTCAGAAGCGATTATAAATGATTCACAAAATAAAGGTCTCTTTGAATATAAGCAACTTATGGAAGAGTCTTTTAGAAATTATTTTAAGGTTTTAAAACCTAATCATTGGATTACAGTTGAATTTAGCAATTCTAAATCTAGTGTGTGGAATGCAATACAAGACTCGATTCAAAAGGCAGGCTTTATAATTGCAGATGTCTCTGCACTTGATAAAAAACAAGGAAGTTTTAAAGCGGTCACGACGACAACGGCTGTTAAGCAGGACTTAGTAATTTCTGCTTATAAGCCTACTGAAGAGAATATTGACAAAATGAAGGCACAACGTAATAATGTGGAATCAGCTTGGACGTTTGTTACACAACACTTATCAAATCTTCCAGTATTTATGGGAGACAAAGGTGATGCGGTAATCATATCAGAGCGAACACCACGTATTCTATTTGATAGAATGGTTGCCTATCATGTTCAACAAGGTCTACCAGTCCCAATTTCTTCTGCTGACTTTCAATCAGGTATTGCTAGTCGTTATCCGATGCGCGATGGCATGGCTTTCTTAGACTCTCAAGTGGCAGAATATGATAAAAAACGAATTCTTGCAAAAGAGTTTGCTCAATTGTCGCTATTTGTATCTGATGAAAATAGTGCTATTGAATGGATTCGTCAACAATTAATGAAAAAACCACAATCTCGACAAGATATTCATCCGCAGTTTATGAAAGAGATTCAGCATATTGCAAAGTATGAAGAATTACCTGAGCTTGATGAGTTGTTAGCACAAAATTTTTTATACTATGATGGAAATGGGGCAGTACCAAATCAAATTAGTACCTATTTGACAAAAAATTATCATGAATTGCGTGGCTTAGAAAAAAGTGATGCTTTATTAAGAGAAAAAGCAAAAAATCGGTGGTATGTGCCAAATCCTAATCAACAAGCAGACTTGGAAAAACTTAGAGAGAAGAACTTATTGCGTGAGTTTAGCCATTATCTTGATGAAATCAATAATAGTAAGAAGAAATTAAAAGTATTCCGTACAGAAGCAATCCGTGTTGGCTTTAAGAAAGCATGGACAGAAAAAGAATATCAAACTATCGTAACAGTAGGAGAGCGCCTTCCTGAAAAAGTAATTCAAGAAGATGATAAGCTTCTGATGTACTATGATAATGCTTTAATGCGAATAGAAATGTAGGAAATACTAATGATAAAGAAACTTGATAAATTCTACACATAGAGGGAAGTGATGAAAATGAACTGGATAAACGAGGTTACAGACAAGTTCCCGCAGAAAAAGATTTATCTTGTAAGAGATGACGATGGATTACTGATGATAGATAATGTTAAGGTCGAATTGTCTGAGTTAGATGTTTCTGTAATAACTTATGGAGATCCAGTTCATTTTCGTTATACATACGAAACTAAATTCGGTATAAAATTTGATGGAACACTACTTATTCGCTTAGTAGATACTGGTTTTCAAGAGATTCCTTGGGACGTGTATCAAAAGGCATTTCGGGAATCTATTGGAATTGCTGATATATTTCCCTTCCTGGATAGTAAAGCTGTGAAAGAGCTAGATATTGAAAAATGGGAGCAATTATACAATGCCCAGCAAAGTTTAACAGCAAGACAAAATTATGTTTCTTCAATGAAATTTATAGAACGTGTGATTTACCATGAAGCTGAGGAACACATTTCAATGATACTTGATCCTTATGTCGAAGATCTTACGCTATTTAATAAAAAAGCTCCGGTCTTGCGTGAATGGGGCGAGATTGCTAGATTGATTGGTGAACATCGCTTATATCGTAGAATGGATGAGGAGTTTGAACTATTAGTCGATGATGCCAATAAAAAATTTCAAGAGTATTTAAAAAAAGAGTATGATAGAAATCTTTCCCTCCCTCCGGCAAAACAGCCAAATTATGTTAATCAAATTTTGAATTATTTATACAGAATGCAAGGTATTTCAAATAGAAAATTAGCTTTGATTGTTATGGATGGAATGAGCTTTACTCAATGGAGTGTTATCGAAAAATGGCTAGTTAATAAAAGTTTTGTTTTCCGAACCAGGGCAACTATGGCGATGATTCCCACCATTACCCCTGTTTCAAGACAAGCAATTTTTTCCGGAAAAAGACCTAATGAGTTTCCAGAAACAATTATCAGAACTTCCTCGGAGCCAATTCAATGGCGTAAATTTTGGAAAGGAAAAGGATTCCTCGAAAATTCAATCAAGTATCAGAAGGGGTTAGGTCATACCAATTATGAAGATACCGTTCTTGAGTTTAGATATGCTGGTACAGATATCTATGGGTGTGTCATCGATGTGGTGGATGAATTTATGCACGGTGCCAAGCAAGGTCTAGAGACAGTTCAATCAGAATTGAGAATTTGGCTTAAGAAGGGATTCCTAGAATCTATGTTAAGTGATTTGATGAATTTAGATTATGATGTGTATATTACGTCTGACCATGGAAATGTGGAGGCAACTGGAATTGGACGAATCCAAGAAGGTATTCTTGCTACAGGGAAAGGTCAACGTGCTCGGATATATGACTCAGAAGTACTTAGGTCTAATACACATGATTTATATACTGAATCAACCATAGAATGGGAGAGTGTAACGTTACCGAATAAGGGTTATTTTTCGGTAATTGCTAAGGAAAAATTTGCATTTGTACCTGAAGGTGAAATAATTATGACCCATGGTGGAATGCATGTGGAAGAAGTAATTGTGCCTTTCGTAAAAGTTTTAAAAAGGGATGATCGATAGATGAAAAAAATGGTGGGATTATTTCGTGTAATGACATTTGAAGAGTTGGACAAAGCTGCTGAAGTAATGTTGAAATATTCACCTACAGACGCATATCAAATATTAGATGAGACCTTTGCCAAAACAATTAAAGGGGATACGTTCCGTAGAAAAGCTCTAAACAATTTAATGAACGTATGGGGGAACGGCCAGAAGCCACTTTCTGATTTTCAAGAGAAAGTACTAGAACGATATGCTATTTCAAATTATGATGAGAAAAAATCGTTGCAAGTTTTGATGATGCTTTATTCTTTTTCATTTTTTTCAGACACCATAAATATAATTGGGAAGTATCTACGTATGCAGGATACTTTTCAATCAAAAACGATTATGGAAGAAGTTCGTAGTACGTATGGAATGACTGAGACAGTGAATAAAGGGTTGTTGACGGTTTTGGGTTCCTTGGTTGATTGGGGATTTCTATTTCGTAGCAAGCCTGGTGTATATGAACTTACGAAGCACAAAATTCTGATTACTGATGAGTTTATAAAGAACGTATTGATACGCTCTATTTTAGCTCATACGGATGCTGAATACCTTCCGCTAGAAATTATAAATAATCAAGCGGGATTATTTATGTTTGATTATCAGGTTAGCAGATTAGAAGTTCATCTTGATGATTTAAACGTGTTACGAGAAAGAACGGATACTTTCATAGGGTTAAAGTAACGATTATACGAATTGAAAGCAAACAACAATTGTAAGCTTTACATCAGTAATTTAGGAAATTTAGCAATTCGTTTTGCGAAATGTCTTCTTTTGAGTTGACACCATTCCGGATTGTATCTTTTGAGACAATTTACGATAGGCAATTTCACCGATTGGTATTTGAATGACGCTTTGTTTATTTACGTAGGGTCTCGCTATGCTGGTATTGGTATCGCTGTGATTCAAAGCCACAGAAGGCTGTCCCAGAGCTACATCAGATTGTTTGGTAAAATGCTGTTTTTCTATTGTAGTCATTGTGCTATAATTAACTAGCTAATACTAGCAATCATATTGTTGAGTATTAGGAAATTTGTATAACAAAGTAAAGTGATTTGACTTCAACAGAAGTAATTTGCCTGACGTATACAGAGCTTAATCTTAATATTAATATTAAGCTCTGCATACTAAGTATGGTAACCAAGACTGTCAGAAGAACCATTTCGCACCTCCAAGAGTAATAATCTGTTGGAGAAACTTTCTTAGTTATATTATATACTATTTGTATTTTGTGAGAATTTCTCACCCCGCCATATTACAGATGCGGTAATAGCCTTATTTGGCAGAAGTAGAGCCTAGGGGTCGCGCCTTAGGCAGTGTGCATAGTAAATTATATAGTAGCGGGACTAAATTTACTGTTGTTGCTCCAATAAAATTAGTTGACCGAGGGACTCAAAATGAATAAAGATGTTTATAAATATTCAACAAAAAAATATCTTCATTTTGACAAAATCACTAGTTTTAATTCAAAGGTAGAAAAGTATGTGTATGAGTTTGAAAAAAATCCTACACATAGTTTCTTACCTTTGATTTTTAATGAAATCAATATTGAAAAATTTAGAGACTTAAAAGATGATCCTGAAAATGAAAATAAAAGTAGAAATGGACGGAAAGTCCCTGTCAAAGAAAAAAATAGACCAATTATGTACGCATCTCATATAGATAATTATATATATAAGCATTATGGGCTACAGTTAAATGAATTGTATAATATCTATGTAAGCGAAAAAAATTTTGATAGTTCTGTTTTAGCATATAGGACTAACAAACATGGTAAAAATAATATTCATTTCGCAGCGGAAGTAATTAATTTTATAGCAGAGCATCCTATTTCTTTTGTTTACGTAGGAGATTACACAGGCTTTTTTGATAACTTGGATCATGAATATCTTAAACGAATGATTAATCGTTTATACTGTGATAATAGAATGCCAGATCATCAATTTAAGATTTATAAAAGTTTGACAAAATATTCGTACATTCACAAGGAAGATATAAACTATTTCGTTGCTCCAGATAAGGAAATTTATGCTAGTAGAAAAAATTCTTATTTTACTAGTTTTGCTGACTTTAGGCGTTTTAAAAAAATGAAAAGTCATTATTTTAGTGATGGAAAAATAGTTGTTAGAACAAATAATGATGAAAAAGGAATCCCTCAAGGGACGGCAATAAGTGCGATATATTCAAATATATATATGCTGGAAATAGATGAATCTATTTCCAGTTTAGTAAATAATTATGGCGGAATTTATCGAAGATATTCAGATGATTTTATTATCATTTTGCCTGACATAAGCGAAGAATTATTCGATAATTTAAGGCAAGAAATAGAAAATAATATTTTCGATAAAACTAAAATGTCTATTCAAAAAGAAAAAACTAATATAATGTATTTTGATGGTAAAGTATTGAGAAGAGTAAATGCGCATACGATGACTAAGCTAGACTATTTAGGTTTTGTATTTGATGGAACAAATGTGAAGATGAGGGAAAAAAGTATTACTAAGTTTTATAGAACTGCATATAAACTAATTAAAAAAGGAGAGATTGTCTCCAAACAGAAACGACATATTGGTGACAAAATGCGTTTAACATATAAACGTAAATTATATCAAAATTATCATCAACTTGGAGAACGCACTGATATTAAGTATCACTATAAGCAAAGGGAATTTGGAACTTTTATTACATATGCTCGAAAATCCCAGAAAATCTTTGATATATTATCTCCAATGACTTGCAACCTCATGTCTTTTCAAATAAGAAATCATCAAAAAAATATTCAGAGAAAAATAAGAGATGCTGAAAAAAATTTATAGCATAAACAATATTTCGGCTCACATATTTTTGTTTAACAAATTGACACCATTGCTTTCAAATAATTTGAAAGTCAATAAAATTTTTCATGTTTTTATCTCTCTAAATCGTTGCTATTAAAGCATTGTGAAGCTGTTTGAAAAAATGGTTGGGCTAGCCAGGTCTTAAAGGCGCTCGTCGTTCACCACAGTTCTCAAAACGTTAATCTGTTTCAGATATATCAACGTTTTGGACTATTATTTGGTGGAAATTGGTGTAAAAATCAATTTTCTTATCAATATAAAAGCAAAAGACATCAGTGTTTTACTGGTGTTTTTTTATTTTTATCGAGAAATTTGTAAAACTGTTATAATATATTTACTGAGTATATTATTAGGAGGTTTTATTTTGGCGGAAAATTTGAAAAAAATAATTTATTTTGATGAGACATCTGCAATTGATTTATTGCAGATAGAGAAAAAGGGAAACTTTAATCAAACAATAGAACTAGTTAATGAAGTAAGTGGTGAAGCCAATGGTGAAGTAAAAGCCAGTGCGGCCGCTGGGAAGCAAAGTGCAGTTAAAGCTGTTTTTGAAAAATTAACAGGGTTGTCGGGTTCAATTGAGGGTCAATTTGGAGCTTCTGGAGCTATTCATGGCGGAAGAATTGCAAAAACATTATTAGAGAATACTTTACTCTCTGATTTTTTAGATACTGTTGAATTTAGAAAAAGAAAATCATTGATAGATATTACAAGTGGATATAAATTGACTATCGATAAAGAATCTATGACTTATTTTGCTATGATTGCCCCTATAACGGAAATGATGGAAGGTAATCAAAGGGTAGGTGAAGAGATAACAATGACAGTATCTAAAATGAATCAAGGGATAAGGAATACCAAAGGGTATTATGAATTGATAGGAACAAAAACCCAATCTGTAGATGATTCAACTGATAATGTTATAGATAAGAGAATTTTTCGATTTAATATCGATTCTTTCAAAAACAATTATAGAATTCAAGATTTAAGAAGAATGAACTTAAACTTATACTCTATATATGTTGGGGAAACATATATGTCTGAATTAAATTTTGAAAAAGAATTTGATTTAAATTCAGATAAAACTGAATTGGACTTTCAAGGATTTAGTAATAAGAAGGCTGATGAAAAAGTTATATCTGATGAAATTGTCCCAGTATATGATGTAATATTGGCAGGAGTGAAATAAATGGATAAGATAGTTCTTTTTGATGGATCAAAAAAAGATTTTAATGCCTATGTTGAAAAACATGGTGTTGAAGAATATACTCCATTTATGGAGCTGATTAGACAATATAATGAAAAAATTAGAGCTAATGATACATCTGCTGTAAATGAAGTGGGTGAGGTAAATAAGAATATTATTGAAAATGTAGTTATTTATTCTGATGATTTTGCTTCTGTAACAGATCATGTAATTACTAACTTCCCTAATATAGTGATTTTAGGACATGATATTGAGAATTTATATATTCAAAATGCACCTAAACGTGTTAAGTATTCGTTGGAGGTGGAGTTTGATGATATAATAAAAAAACGTAAGTCTGATTATTATGAAGCAGATTCGGAAGATATCATTAAATTCTATAATGATGTAAAAAATAGTCATGTTGTAGGACAAGAGGAAGCTAAGAAAAAAACTTGTGTTGGTTTGTACAAGTCAACTGTTTTGAAAGAAAATCAACCATTAGTGCTATTGTATTACGGTCCCTCAGGAGTAGGGAAAACGGAACTTGCAAAAAAAATAAGTAGTTTTTATGATGGAAAGCTCACAAGAATTCAATTTTCCATGATGCAAACAGATGAAGCATTTAAATATATATTTGGAGATACCCATGGGAAGCCATCTTTAGCGAGAGACTTATTATCTAGGGAAACAAATGTAGTGTTAATTGATGAGTTTGATAAAGTATCACCCTCTCTGTACAATGTTTTTTATCAAATGTTTGATGAGGGAGAATTTGAAGATATAAATTATAAGGTTGATGTATCAAATTGTATTTTTATACTCACATCTAACTTCAACAATGAAAAAAATATTGCTGAAGTACTTGGTTTTCCAATTTTTTCAAGAATAGATACCAAAATAAAGTTTAAAGAACTAACAAAATCAGAACTCTCTTTAGTAATAGAAAAAATTTTTGAAAGTATTTATAAAAAAATATCAACTGAAGACCAAAAACTTATTGATGAGGTTGAACTAAAAAATAAGTATTTGGAGTCAGTTGAAATTTTTAAAAATATTAGACTGTTAGATAAGTTTATAGAAAATGATATCTTTAATGTATTATTTGAAAATAGAATTCAGGGAAATGATAGCTAAAAATTGTTATTTTAATGAATTTAATAGATTTAAAGCATCTGTATCTTGCAGGTGCTTTTTTTCTGGCATTAATTCAAGATAGTAATTCATTGTGGTTTGTAAATTTGAATGCCCTAATCGTTGTGAGATATAGTCCAATCTAATGTTGTCATTTGAAAATAGAAATGAAGCGTGAGTATCTCGAAGCCCATGAAAAGTCGTTCTAGGGATTTCTAATTTCTTCAGTAGTCTTGCTAATTTCGCTGATTGTTGAAATCCGTCTGGATCAAATAAATAACCATTCTCTTTTGGTTTTAGAGTGTTAACAATCTCATAAACATCTTTATTAATAGACACAGTCCGTTTAGATTTCTTTGTTTTAAGACGAGTATCGGGGCTTGTGGGGCTGATTGAGCGCTCTATTTTAATGCCATACTTAATTATATCATTCTTAGTCAAGGCGAGCAGTTCGCCACGTCTAGCACCAGTTTCAAGCGCTAAGAGTACCATAACATAAAACTCCTTATTATGATTTTGAAGGAGATAAGAACGTAATTTCTTAAAGTCAGAAATAGATAGTGCTTTATTTCTTTTTTCAAGTTCTTTACCACGGGTTTTTACAAGACCAGCAAAATCTGAAACAAGAAGATTTCTTCCGTAAGCGTAACGAAGCGAAGTTCTTAATTTTAATAATAATTCGGTTGTTGTTTTACGAGAATGAGTTTTTCCATACTCATCTATCTTCATTTGTACTACTAGGTCATTTAATTCATTTAATTTTATATCTTTGAATAGTTGTTTTACTACAGGAATAGTCCTGGTATAATTTACAAAGGTAGCGGGTCTTACATCATTCTTTTTTACAATATTAATTGTCAAATTAAGTTAGACAATTCCTCTTTGCATATGTGACTCAAGAATACTTCTATTGGTGTTTTATAGTTTAATGATTTTCGAGGGATATTATTTCTTTTCGATGCAATAGATTGGATAAAAGATTCATCAACTTCGTTGAAATCCATTTGCTTTGGTAAACCATCTTTACGTAATAAACCATTAGAGTTTTGGTTCTGTTGCAAAGTTTTAAATCTACTATTAAATAAGGTAGAATAATAGAAAAAGATAGCAGGAGGAATGACGATGAATCATTTTAAAGGAAAGCAATTTCAGCAGGATGTGATTATTGTAGCCGT
>NZ_JAPRFV010000023.1:0-16599 GCF_035725965.1 Enterococcus sp. E5-162
ATAGCTAAGGTTATAACGAAGATAGTAGCCCACGGCTACAATAATCACATCCTGCTGAAATTGCTTTCCTTTAAAATGATTCATCGTCATTCCTCCTGCTATCTTTTTCTATTATTCTACCTTATTTGATAGTAGATTTAAAACTTTGCAACAGAACCTATATTTTCATGTACCAACATAATATTTAAGAAGTTTCCCATAGATATATTGGACTTCCTCTTTTAAAACACAAAAATAAATACTACCTTATTTAGGTAGTATTTATTAAAAGTTACGTCAATTTTGATTAAAAATATACTACTTGAACCTCTCATGAGTAAAGTCACGAAATTTTTGGGAATAGAGCGTACTTGATATCTTATTTTTTCACTAATAGCAGTGTCTCTTATTCACCAAGCGATCCCCGTAGTTCCTACGGTTCTTAATTTTTCTCTAGACTAATGATTGTATCTTTAGACCTTCGGCCATAACATGGAGCAAAATAAAAAGGTACTAAGTCTTATATATCAATCTTCGAGTAACCGACGGTTAACAACCATATCGAGCGGCATTAATCACCCACCTGTAGAGGATGAGCGACTTTTGCCTAATTATTGTTAAAAGCCTAGTTTCATTTGTTTAGATTGGAAAATACGTCCTACAAGTATCTCTTTTTTTTTTTGGTCGATCCGATAAAATAAGGCATAGCTTTTGCCGATCACGATCCGATATGTTGGGATATCCATTCCATAGATTTCGGAAACTTCCTCATGCATAGTTGGAAAATTTTTGGTTAGTTCTAAAGCCTTCTGGATCGCACCTACAAATCTTTTTATGCTGGCTGGAGAAAGAGCAAGCTCATTTTCCCATTCTTCTATTATCGTTTCAAGGCTGGTCTGGAAACTTTTAGAATAAACTAGCGTGTACTCTTTCATCTATTCACTCCAGCCGTATTTTCCGAAAGCTTTTACCATTTCAATTTCTGAAACTGTTAAACCTTTCTCAAAGTCTTGGAAACTTTCTTCAATCAATTTGCGATCGTGTTCTTTTGCTATTTGAGTAGTATCTAATATGAATAAGTTGCCTTCTTGTTTGGCTTGGATAGTGTCTCCGCTTTTTAATCCAAGAGAGCTTGGAAGGATCACTCCCACGCTATTGCCGATCTTTCTAACCTTTAGTTCTTTTCCCATGTTATCACACTCCTTTTAGTTTTTGATGAATAAATTATAACATGTTATAACAACAATTGCCAACGGTGTTTCTTAAGGGATTCCACTCCATATTATTATTGGACAAAATAAGCCACTTAGAACGCTGAAAACATATACAAACGATATCAAAATACGAGTGAACTACTCACCATACACTTCCGTTAACATCCATTTAAGTAGGTATTTTTATTATATATAGATTTAACATATGTCGGTCAGTTGATTGATATAGCTAAAGTTATAACTCAACCGAAGCCGATTCATCTACACGAATAAAGTTGCGAGTGTTCTCGGC
The DNA here is from genome assembly GCF_035725965.1 of Enterococcus sp. E5-162. Classification (NCBI taxonomy): domain Bacteria; kingdom Bacillati; phylum Bacillota; class Bacilli; order Lactobacillales; family Enterococcaceae; genus Enterococcus; species Enterococcus sp. E5-162. Next base: position 1,486 of record NZ_JAPRFV010000023.1, read on the forward strand.
TAATTCATAAAAATTGTTATGTGTTCCATATAGCAATACTGGAATAACTTTATTTTCTTGAATCTCATAAGCAACTCTATACACGGTGACCGCATACTTAAATCCATTAGACCAATTACCTGATAAACCTCCAGTTTTTTGCTCTTACTTAAATGGATCAATAGCAATTTCATCACAAACCTATAGAGGATGAGTGACTTCTGCCTAATTACGTTAAAAAATATTGAAAGTAACTCTATGTAGCAAAAAATATCTAGAATTTCATTTCCTCAAAACTGATCGATATTGTATCTAAAAATATATACTACCTAAAATAGGTAGTATATATTAAAATATGTGCTTTTGTTAGAAAAATCAATACATAAATTATCATATCTGTATATGTCATTTAGGTATTTCAGTTATGTTATAATAGTTTTGCTGTCTGCTACCCGGGCCTAATCTGGCAAGGGGAGGAGGAGATATAATGAAATACCTTTTTGATTTTGTTTTTGCAATCAAGCCATTTGCAGAGGTAACTGCACACTACATCTGCAAGTGGCTTGATTGTAAAATTGCCAAAAAAGACAGTAAGCCTACCCGTTAATTCTATAATATAGAAACGTAAAAAAAACTACTTAGAACGGTAGATCATCGCTAATAACAATGCATTGTCCACCAAATGGATTTTGTGAAGCATTAAATACATTGTTATTAATTGTCGCTGCTTTTAACTAGGCCTCTCCCCTTCTATTATAAAAGAAGATATATATCATTTCTTAATTACCTACTACCTTAAGCCAAAATTTAAGTACTACCTAATTTAAGTAGTACTTAAACAATCTAAAAAATAGTTATCCCAATTGTTATGCTTTTATAATACGATTATTTGTAACAAAATGAATATTATATAATTAAACACTACCATATTTAGGTAGTGTTTAATTATTAGCAAAACAAAAAATATTTATTCTATTCTCTTAACTTCAACTAAGTTATGCTGCACACCTTTATATAAATCATATGCAACTCATTAGCTAGACAAACTACAAGCATGTAGTTTTATCTGTTAATTATGTACTACCTAAATAAAATAGTTTATAATTAACAAGTATATATATTTAAAAATTTAAGATTAATTTTTTTATGACTTGTACAAATTTATCTGATATTCTCTTATTAAGAACTACCTAATTTGGGTAGTTCTTATTTTTTACATTTTAAGTAGTATTTAATTGCAATTTGGTAGTATTTTTTTATTATCTTATTCTTAGAACGGTAGTACTTAATATAAATATAGGTAGTATCTAATTTAAGTATTAATGGTAGTATCTAAATTAACAGGTAGTATGTAACTACTTTAAAGTAATTTTTTTCAGATTAACACAGTAGTATCTTATTAAATAAGTTAATTTTAATGGTAGTACATAATTATTATATATATCTGACATTGGTAGTACTTATTGTATTTTTTAGTAGTATATAATCTATTGTTTTCTAGCCTAAAGCCTTGTCTTATAAGAATAATATAATATATACTACTGAAATAAGGTAGTATATACTACTAGTAATGGTAGTATGTTTTATATGCATAAGGTAGTTCTTAATTTATTTTTTGTTTTGACACTGGCAGTACTTAATTATCTTTAATTTTAAAACTAAATTTTATTCATACGTTCTTCTGGTAGTATTTAATTATAAATAATATTTATTTAAAGTAGTTCTTAATGACTTTAAAGGTAGTACATAATTCATTTTATTTCTGATTTTAGGTAGTATTTAATTAAAAAACAGTTTTAATGCGTTTGCATTTTTTATTTATCTTTGCTATTTTCGAAAAGAGTAGGTAATTTTACATAAATAAAACAACGTGAAAGTAGAGGATCTACAATGACTGATTTTAATTTTTTTAAGGCGGATAGAGTTTACAACGAATTATTTTATCAATTTCCAAAAGTCTTTATTGTTTCTGACGAATACAAAAAAATGAAAGATTCAACTAAGATTGCCTATATGCTTTTAAAAGCAAGATTAGAGATCGCAATCAGCAAACGGCAAATCGATGAAGAAGGTAATGTTTATTTTACTTATACGACAAATGAACTATGTAGCGTATTAAACTGCCAAAAACAAAAAGCGATAGCAATCAAAAAAGAGTTGGAATCTTTTGGTTTATTATTACAAAAGCAGATGGGATTTAACAAACAGTTAGGGAAAAATAATCCTAATAGACTATATCTAGCAGAATTAAAAGTCTCAGAAAATGATATCTACTTACTCGAAAAATTTGATAGAGAGAATAGGGAAAACGTTGATAAATCAGAGGGTATGAAAATCATACCCACCCTCGACGAAAAATCAGACGCTGAATCCCTTGGGGCTCAAGAGGGTATGAAAATCATACCGTGCCAAAACGTTGATAAATCAGAGGGTATGAAAATCATACCAGAACTTAATAATAATATATTAGACACTAATAGACACAATATAGACACTGAAAAAGACCGCCTACAAGATCAATTGTTGTTAGACAATTTTGAGACAATTATGACAAACGACAGCATTGCTACGTTTGTCCCTGAACGAGTATTAAATTTGATAAAAACATTTTCTTCAAGTTACAGTGAAGCTCAAAAAACCGTCCAGACTATTCATAATGCAAAGAAAAAAGCTGAAATAGAAAGTGGTATTTCGATAGTTTTTGAAGAACTCGATAGTTATTATGTCAATGCAGAACAAGAATTATACACGACACTGTTAAAAGCCTATCAAAAATTAAAAACCGAAAAAGTCGAAAATATCCAGAACCTGATTTTTGTCTATGTAAAAAATTGGTTTATCGAAAAACCAATAGCTGCTAAAGTATCAAGTGAAAAACGTTTGAATTATGAAAGCTCCCCAAGCACTATTACGAAAGACTGGTTAGAGTGAAACTTTACTGACAAAGTGATTGTTGCTTCATGAAGTAACATTAAAATTAAAAATTTTTTATTATTCTAATTATATTACGAATATTACAAAATAATAGCTATTTTACTAGAATTTATAAGTTAAAATATTATGATAAAAATCACAAACGTAGCCTTTTACGTCATAAGTGTTAAAAGAAATAATTAATTTCAAATATAAAAAAGGGAACGTATGTTTGCATACTCCTTTTTTTTGAGTTATAATAATACGCGAAGAGAGATAATTTCATTATTTAAACAAGCTAAAAATCTTGATATTACTTCTTTTCAGGCAATACGAATATTATTCGCTTACATTTTTTGTATAAATTTAATTGTCTGCTATGCTTGTGATGAATTGATTTTCGTTCTGCACTTTTGGATGATAAATTTGGACAATTGAAAATACAAAAAAAAGAAAGGCGGTATGAACTCGGAAGGCTGGTAACCTTCGTCAGCGTTCATACACGGCATTAAGATTTGGCCCTTAATGCGTTAACCTTTCAGTGTTACGGTATTACCCGCAATGGATTTAGTATAACAGATATTCAAAAGTGATACCACTTTTTTTGGCTGTGTTAAGGTTAAAAATACGTGATATTACGATGAATCTATGCCTAAGCATAATGTTATAAAAATGTCCGTGTGGCTCTTTGCCGTATGACGAACGCTGAAATTAGAGGGAACGCATGTTTGGATGCGTTCCCTCTTTTTTGTTTGTCATGAACGAAAATCAATTCTCTATTTTTGAAAAATAACAAGAAAAACTTGTTAAAAATATTTAAAGAAATTGGGTGGTTTATTTTATGTCATATACAGGAATTTTGAGTCTCAAAGATATTTGTCACTACGGTAAACGGTGTACCGCTACAGAGAAAATCACGAAGAAACTATCAACTGGCCAAAGTAAAACCGTTGTGCAGTGTAAGAAATATATAATCCAGAAAGACAAAGTCTCAGAGGAAATGATTTATTACATTGGGAAACAAAAGCAAATAATTTTAAAAGATCCTATCCCCTTAAAAGAGCTATATCCAACAATCAAACATGTTTATGACCAAAACGGTGTACTGATTGGTCGAAGAAAAAATGGAGTCTTGCGTTGTACCGCAAAAGGGATGGGGCGTTTAATCAGCTGAATTGATCATTCTCATAACTTGTATTTTATCGTTTTTCGCTTGCTTGAAAATATTGTCGAGACTTCTAAAAGAACTTAGAATCATTAGAAAAATAAGGAGTAGACTTGATCTATCAACAATTTCCTTCGGGGAGTGACGGGGTAGATTTTTACGATTGGTAACGTAAAAAATTGGTCAATCGAGTAAATGCGCTTGTTTGGATAGTGGTGAAATGAATTTGTGTAAATAATATACACAGAGTAAACAAGAGGGAATTTAGAGGTTAGACAAGTTAGAATAGCGCCTAGATTAATCATGAGCAGCTACTAAGGGATCTAGGCTTTGACGCAAACTCATGGAATAAGGAGTAGGTCTTCTCGTAATGGGGAGGACGCACAAGAAATTGTGTCGTGTGCTGCAGTACATGTAGATACTTGCGAGGACGTTGGTCATTGGATCAATCGAGCATTTACCGCTGTCTACTAGGGTTTCTCGTTTCGGACGCCATAAACGAGTCGATATTTTTTATGTATTTTTAAGTAAACGAAAAACGATAAAATATGAACGAGTCCTGAATAAAGTGAAAAAATTGATATAAAACATAGAGAAAATGAAATTTACGTAATGGAGGAATGACAAATGAAAAATTATGATCCGAATATACGATTGGGCACACATACTATTAAGGTTTCTTTCCAACGTTGGGATTACAAAGGTTTTGTGACGTTTAGAAGAGGCGGAAATTGTAAAGGATTAGATGTTTTAGCATTAAACGAGGATGATTTATACGATCAAACATTGACTGATAATCCAATTGGATTCGGCTTGCTACCTGAAGATGATGAAGGCGATGAGTGGTTTAAAATGACGCTTACGAACGACAAAGGAGACGAATTGTCTGTAGAAGATACCTGGTCATATTTGAGTGATTATATTGTCAGTGTTGAAATCATTGACTTTGTAGCGGATAAAGAAGAATAAAAATTGGAGGAATAGATCATGAAATTTTTCGAAGTAAAATCACCATGCTATTATGCGTTAATCGCAGAAAATAATGAAGAAGAATGTGCAGAAATTACGACGAATAATAAAAAGCTAGTATTATCATTAGACATCGAGTAAAGAATTTATTTAGGAGGCAAATTAGATGGCGCGACCAGTTTTAGATGCGATGGATATGGATACTTTGACAAAAGGAAGGTATGTACAGCTGTTAGCTCGTAGTTATTCACCTAAAGATGTATTTAAAGCATTGAAGAGTCTATTTCACTCACAGAATGTTAGTTGTTAAGTGAATAAAAGAAGTAAAAGAGTCCTGAACGTAATTGTCCAAGACTCTTTTTTTCAATGAATTGTTTTCCGCCAATTCAATGAGTGGTGCGATTTCCGACTACATTATATCAAAAGAAAGAGAAGGGAGGAAGAAGAAATGGCTTATTCAACTATTGGAGTTGTTGTTGAAAAAAGCAGAGACAATCTCGTTTTTGTGACAGAAATTCAAACAGGTAGATCTTTTGTCGTCACAGACAAAGCGGCAAAAGCTTATCGAAGTGGCGATATTTTAGCGTTAAATCTGATTACAAAAACGTTCGTTGATGCAGTAGAAAATTATCCATTTGTTTAGGAGGAAACGGACATGGCAGAAGAAAAAGAACCACTAGACAATAGTCGTTTGGGAAAATCCAAAAGAAAATTAGCACGATTGCAAAATGAATTAAACGAACAAATTGAGAAGATGTTTGAACACCAGAGAAAGACAAACGGTCAGCCAATGAACGATAAGAGAAATGGGCATTCTTGGTTTAGGCAACAAGAACGTTTAGAAAACAAAGTGCATAGTCTGAGAGAAGAGATCAAGCAACAAGAAAAACAGGTAGAAAAACTTGAAAGACAAGAAGAGCTAAAGGAAATGGGCTATAACAAGTACGGCGGCCTGGATATGACAATCGAAAATATTCCAAGAATCAAAGAAGAAATCGAACGCTTTGAAAAAGGTGAATCGACTTTTTCAGCCGCTACGATCCGAAAATACCAACGAAAATTGGAAACATTAGAACAGCTGAAAGAAAAATCAGAGAAAGGAAAAGAAAATATTCTTCCTGAAGTACAAGCGATCATTGACAGCGGACGAGTGACGCAATGGAAAAAGAATCCAACTATCTATTTTCTGAAAGGCTATCGAAAAGTCGCTTTAGAACTCAATGAAAACGGCGAATTTGAAGCGTCAAAAAAATACCAAGCCACGTCGGAAGAAGAAAAGGCAGCTGTTCGTGAATTACTTGAAGAGGCTAGACCAATTGATTCTGTGAAAGAGAAAGAAATCGATCATTTCTATCGAGTAGAATTCAACGAAAATGATCCAGAAAAAGGATTGAAAAGTTATGGTGGGGAGATCGTAACATTCGAATTGATCGATCAACTCAAAACGTTGGATAACCAATACGCCGCAGAAGCAGGTTATTATAAATTCTATTTTGAAGAAGTGAAGAACGGAGAAGTAGTCGATCAGATCCGAATGGATCTAGGGGATGGCGTCAACAGTAATCAACCCATCTATTTAGAGTTAGCAAAATTGTGCGAACAAGTACCTGAGAAGGAACAAAAACAATCGGTCAAAAATGAACCTGTTTCGAAAGAAGAAATGCAGTCGAAAGAAACAAAAACAAAACAAAAGGGCTATCAAAAACGAACGGCAGAAGAGATTAAACAAGAAGTTAAATCCCTTTCGCAACAGGCACTGGATGCGGTGAAAAAGCATACCCATTCTCCTGAAGACGTCAAAGAACTTTTGAACTTTATGTCTCGTTTTCCAGAACGATCCTTTAGAAATCAATTATTGATTGAGGAACAATTTCCAGGTGCAACGGCTTGTTTAGGTCGTGCCGCGTTGAAAAAAGAAGGAATCTATATCAAAAAAGGGGAACAAGGGAACAAGATCTTTGTCAGAAAAACGGTCAAAGGATTTTATGAGAAAGGACGTGGCTTTGTTCGAGAAACAGAAGCTACACCAGAAGATAAAAAACGAATCGAAAGTGGTCAAATCGAAGTGATCAAAAAACCTTACTACACGATTGAAAAAGTGTTTGATATCACACAAACACAATTGAAGCCTGAAGACTATCCGAAAATCTTCCCGAACCGCGTCTTTGATTTTCAATTGGATAAAACAGGGCAGACAGAACTTCAAGTTGGGATTCAAGCGGTAGCCAAAAATATTGGAATTCAAATTCGAGATATGACAGAAAGTGAAGTCTATCAAAGAGAATTAGGACAAGCACGTGGGGCGTACGTTCGTAACGAATTTGTATGAAGGGAAATATCTAAGCTACCCACGAACAGATACCCCTTATATTACAGAAGGGGAGTATGCGTATCTGTTGGATCACTTAGACGAATACAAACACTTTTTAAAGGCCGAAGCCATTCCTACTCCTATTCATACACCTAATAGTCGATATGTGAATAATAAGAAAGTCCAGGAACATTACGCGATCATTCCTACAAAAACGGTCATGACGGCAGCGGCTTTTGAACAATTAAGTCCACTGCAGCAGGCCATTTATGAACAAGTGTTAAAAACAACGGTGGCCATGTTTGCGGAAAAATATACCTATGAAGAAACAACGATCTTGACGCAAGTTCAGCAGCTTCAGTTAAAAGCAATCGGAAAAGTGCCGGTAGATCTAGGTTGGAAGAAGTTATTTGGAAAAGAGAGCGACGGAAAAGAGAAGGAAGAAGAGCCGCTACTTCCTAAAGTGACAAAAGGAGAAATGGTGACGGTAGATCTACAAGTCCTTGAAAAAGAAACAAAGCCACCAAAACCTTATACCGAAGGCACGTTGATCACTGCAATGAAAACAGCTGGGAAAACCGTGGATAGTGAAGAAGCGCAATCTATATTGAAAGAAGTAGAAGGAATCGGTACAGAAGCGACACGGGCAAATATTATTGAAATCTTGAAACAAAAGGAATATATCAAGGTAGAGAAAAATAAGCTCGTGGTGACGAATAAAGGGATTTTGCTTTGCCAAGCCGTGGAAAAAGAGCCGCTGCTTACGAGCGCCGAAATGACCGCCAAATGGGAAAGCTACTTATTAAAGATTGGAGAACGAAAAGGAACACAAACCACTTTTCTAGCTAATATCCAAAAATTTGTCTCTCACTTATTGGAAGTCGTACCAGGGCAAATCCAATCCACTGATTTTGGATCGACGTTACAAGAAGTGAAAGCAGCCAGTGAAAAGCAAGAAGCCGCGCGTCATTTAGGAATTTGTCCAAAATGCCAGGAACAAGAAGTCATACTTTATCAAAAGGTGGCAGCATGTACGTCTGAAGTCTGTGATTTTAAATTATGGACAACGATTGCCAAAAAGAAACTCACAGCGACACAGCTGAAGGAGATTATTCAAAATAGCCGAACAAGCCAACCAGTGAAAGGGTTAAAAGGTCAGAAGGGTTCGTTTGAAGCAACGATTGTTTTAAAAGAAGACTTCACTACAGGCTTTGAATTTTCTGAAAAGAAAAAAACGAACTTCAAGAAAAGAACACGACGCACGACAAAATAATGGAGGGTTAATCTTATGCGTAATACAACACACAAACAACAAGAAATCGAAAATCAAAAAGCCAAAATTCGTTCAGAACAGGAAAAAATGCGTGCCAGCAAACGAAGACTGCAGCAATTAAAGAACCAGCAGCGGATTCAAAAAGAAATTGAATTAGATCGATAGACATTAACCTTGTTACAAATACACTATCATGATACATTTAATGTAGTGTATTTGTAACGAAAGGGGGGAAGTAAATGCAAAAGAAACTGAAAGAATTGTTGGCTATTCGCGATGGAAATTTATCTATGAAGGAAGCCAGAAAATTAGGAATCGCAGCAACCACTGTACAAAGATTGGTGAATCAAGGAAAATTGATCAAAGTTGATCGTGGTTATTATGTAGAGGATGGTCATGGAATAGATGATTTATTTTGGCTTCAGCAACGATTTTCCAGGGGAATCTTCTCTCATGAAACGACTTTAGATATTTACCAGCTTTCTACGAATATGCCGAAATTCATTCACTTAACTTTTCCCCATGGCTATAACGTTGATCGTTCAATTACAAAAGAGCAGCAGTTACAATTTCATTTCGTGAAGAAAGAAGTTTATGAACTAGGAAAAGTAGAGGGAACTTCCTTTCAAGGAAATCCTATTACTATGTATGATAAAGAGCGTACACTTTGTGATATTTGGAATCCGAGATATGAAATTGAATATGAAATGAAATTAGAAGCATTAAAAGAGTACATGGAAGACCCATTGAGAGATCCAAGTAAATTAAGAGATTACATGACAAAACTACATGTAGAAAAAGAAATGAAATACCACATGCAAAGCTTATATTGATGGAGGAAAAAGATGACACCGACACAATTTGCAGCAAAAACAAGAAATTTAGCAAAGAGTACAGGATTAAATGCACAGTTAGTGCAACGGCATTTTATGATGGATCGTCTAATTGAACAAATTTCTGAATCAAAGTACAAAAATGACTTCATTTTGAAAGGCGGCTTTTTATTAGGATCAAAATATGGAATCGATAGAAGGACAACAATTGATATCGATACGACATTTAGAAATAGCAAATTAACTGAAGAAAAATTGAAGAGCATTTTTAATGATTTAACTAGAAAACCCACAAAAGAAGGCATTGTTTTCTCTATTCAAGGAATGAAGGAAACAAGAGAAGCCGATTTTTATCCTGGATTTCAAATTAAATTGGTGGCTAATTTAGAGAAAGTACGTGTACCGTTTAAAATGGACGTGACAACAGGAGATTCTATTTATCCTGAAGTAGATACACACTATCACCAATTAATGTTTGAAGATAAAAAAGTGGAGATTCCAGCTTATCCAACAGAACAAATTATTGCAGAAAAGCTAAGTGCTACGTTCAGCTTTGGCACAGATAATTCGAGAGCAAAAGATTACTACGACTTATTTACCATTCCGAAACTAGAAAATATTGATACGAAAGAGTTATACAAAAGTGTTCGAAATACATTTACAAAACGTGGAGATACAAAGCCTTTATCCTTTTATTATGAAAGAGAAATGGATAAGATCAGGGGAAACGACTATTTGGAAAAGCAGTGGGAAAAATATCGCTCAGTTAACACGTTTGCGAATTCCATTTCATTTGCAGATACAGTCAACGAAATTGATCACCTAATGAAAAGTGTGATCAAAATTGAAAATCAAGAAAGAAAAAGGCAGTTTAAAAGATCACAACAAATGAATCAAGAAACGGAGAGATAAAGATGATTAATAATGTAACTTTAGTAGGACGGTTAACCAAAGATCCAGATTTACGTTATACCGCAAGTGGCACAGCAGTGGCCACTTTTACCTTAGCCGTTAATCGTAATTTCACGAATCAAAACGGCAATCGAGAAGCCGATTTTGTCAACTGTGTGATTTGGCGCAAACCAGCAGAAACGATGGCGACATTAGCTAAAAAAGGCAGCTTGATTGGCGTTGTCGGACGGATTCAAACCCGAACCTACGATAACCAACAAGGACAACGTGTGTATGTGACAGAAGTTGTAGCTGATAACTTTCAACTATTAGAAAGTAAAGCAACGACAGAGAGCCGTGCGCACGCTGATCAATCGTCCAGCAGTCCAAGCCCTACCACCTTTGAACAACGGGATGTAGCTACGCCTAACAACAATGGATTGAACGCTTCACAAAATCCATTTGGCGGACAATCAATCGATATTAGTGATGATGATTTACCATTCTGATTGTAAAAGATCAATAAAGTTGTTATAATGGATACGAAAAGAGGAGTTGCGCTAACAACTCCCCTAACAGCACCGTTTAAGACGGTGACCAGCTTAATATTATTTTTGAAAAATAATCGTCGACCGGCTAAAGCTGACGGTTATTTTTTTTGATTGTTGTTTACAACTGCTAAGATTCCAAAAATGATTGTTGCGATCAAAGAACCGAAACTAATCATTAATCCTAGCGCCGTTTCAACAGGCAAAAGGCTTCTCCTTTCTGTAAGATTTTGGAAGTACGCACATACGCACCACCTCACTTTCAATCGGATAGCCACCGTCACAAACTTTACTGTCTTGATCATTATAGCATATCTAAAATCGAATAAAAATTCTCAATTTTAACTGTTTTTGCTATAATTTTAGCGAGGTGATCGTGATGAACAAATATGTTGGTTTGCTTGATAAAATCCGAGTAATAAAAACACAACCATTATTGGTTCGCTTTACTTTACAAACAATTCATGAATCGATTAATTGTGTAGTTGCAGATATTGAAATTATCGATAAATTGTTAATTATGGATGATGGAAAATACAATATTGCCGTCACAGGTCATTTCAATAAACGGAATCAATTAGTCATTGAATCGATGCAAATTAGAAACCCTGATCATTTTACGCGATCAATGGGCATATAAATAAAAGAAGAGCTGCAATCCTAATGTAGGACTGCAGCTCTTTTTGTTTTACATAGAAACAGGAAGAAAGGGAAAGGCCTATTTAGGAAGGCACAAGCGCCTTCTCAATTGAAAAACCTTTCTCTCACTCCAACCGCCACCGCCGTTCGAGAAGAAAGGAAGTGAACGTTGCACGTTCACTAAGATAAGGGGTCTTGCTTTGTAAGACAAAATAGGAAAAGCTTCCTCTCACCAAAAGGTTCGTTCCTGTTCGCTATCTCTTTATTGATTTGCCAGACCGGCAACAAGTTGCCTTTTATCACCAAAAAGCGACAAGGACAAGGGTAAATGGCACGCTGCGCGCCCTTGTCCTTGTCGCTTTTCGTTGATTCATTCTGGCCAACAAATCAATAAAGAAAGAACTAACGAAAGGAAGTAAAACCTTTCCTAAGAGGAGGCAGAATCAATCATGCGAAAGAAATTTGATTATTGGGGTGTTCCCTTCAGCGAATTATTCCCAAACTATCATGCACCACATACTGTCGAATGCGATTGTGGAGAAAGAGCGAAATGTATCAAAAGCTATTGTTTGTATCAATGTCCAACATGCGGGAAAAAATATACCTTGTCTTATGGCGATTATATTTTGATTGAGGAGAAAGGAAAGAAACGCTGATGAAAACACAACACAAATTATTGACTGTAAAAGAAGTCGTTCAAATTTTGGTGGACAAAGAAGTCATTTCTGAAAAAGTAGCAGAAGCTTTACTTATTCCGCGGTACTGGACGATAGAAACCCCTTTAGTAGAGGATGCACCGACTATGCTATTTGAAGACTTAGTGAAGATTGCAGGATGTGAACTGCATTATCAAGAAAAATTGGAAACTTATGAAAACGAATATTGGTTAACCAAATTAGAGAACTAAAAAGGAGAAAAAAATATGGCTCAAAATTACTATGACGAATTTGTCAAATTACCTTTGGATAAAATGGCACAAAAAATGGAGGATATGACGTTCCTATACAACGAAACACGTGTTCCAAAAAAACATTATAAAGAAAAATTGTCGGTAGCTGTGGAATAAATGATTGAATCAGGTGTCGAAATGAATCTTATTGCGACGTACTATCGAACACTGGAAGAACTGAAAAAGCAAAATGCAAAATGGTTTTTCCAAGCCTTACTATGCTTGGAAGTAGGTGTCAAACCAAGCACTATTAAACCTTCTGAATACCAAGCTTTAGAACTAACGTATGCGAAATTTATCGAAACGAAAAAAGCCAAGACTGTTTCAAGTGAATGGTTAGATTATTTTGAAAATATCAATAAGTATGGCGCATATTACACCATGAAAAAGGAAGACAACGAAAATGAATAAGGTGATTTATCAACTAACAACGGATTCCATATCAACGATTTGAAAGAAAAAAAGGTCAATAATCATTTATACCGAAAAGTGAGAATGTGTGAAATAAGGACAAAAAAAGCCTAGTAACTAAGGGAATGGTTCTTATTTCGCACCAACCGCCCCCGCCGCTTAGGTGGTGCGAAATAAACGGGCAAAGCCCGATAACTTAAGAGAAAGAAGGTGATCCATTTGAACAAGATTATTCCCTTATTGTTAGTACTGTTTGTTGGCGAAATACTTATGCGAGATAGTGCAGCTGTACAGTTAAACCTCGCTGTATTTTTGGTAATACTGGTGTTTTGTTTGATCTTTTGGCGGTTTGTATTAGTCCTCGTGAGTCTACTATTCAAGATGATTGCAGCCATATTTTTCATGGGGTTATTTCGATGAAAGGAGAGAGTACCAATGCCAATTGCAATAGGAAATAAACGGTTACCCGTGACATTAGATGAAAAGAGACAAAAAGAATTGCAGCAACTAAAGCAGAAGTACGACAAAAGTGAATCCAGGATTATGTGTATTGCGTTAGATTTATTGATTGCCAAGAAAAAGCAGGATTTGAGGTACCAGCACTAAGAAAGTGACGTCACTTTTTATACTAAAACCTAAAAGTGATATCACTTTTAGACAATGGAAAAGGTGGAAATAAGATGAAGAAAAAACAAACTAAACTATCGTTAGCAGATATTTTAACACAGTTAACCGCAACTGAAGATGGTGTTGTAGAATTTGAACGATCTGAAATTTCGGTAGTAGATGATCGTTACTTTAAAATGCCTTACTTTTTTGACCAAGCAAAGGTCATTTGCCTTTGTGGCTACGATGGGGTACGTGATTACTTTGGAATTAGAATTACTGAAGAAAAAGTCGTTTGGGTAAACAATCATACAGAATTAGGTGCGCTAGCCTTTGAAGGAACTGTATTGGACAATATCTCTATTGTATTCGAGGAAGAAAGCTTTACGCTTGAATGCGATAAGTTAACCCGATATATCGATCCAAAATTCTATGAGGATAAAAACCTGGCATGGGAACTGGCTTTATAGACAGAGTGCTAGTGCAAGTAAAGGAAGAAAGGAAGAAAGGAAGATCACCATGAAATACAATTTATTAGACCATAAGCGAATGTGGGTAGAGAAATTAGAGGAAGACTTAGAACAGTTGGAATTGTTAGGTCATAATAAGACTTCAACGGTGTATAAAGAAGGACTAAAACGAACGAAAAAAGCACAAAAAGAACTAGCAACACTGGAAAGTAGCGTTCAGAAAAAAGAAGTAGACTTAACATACACTTACCTTTAGGAGTAGAAAATGGCAGACAAGAGAAAAGAAAAGATTCAAAAATTACTGGCGCTTGCGGCGGATGTAAATGATGAGGAATCAATGAGCGCATTAGCCAAAGCCCAGCAATTGATGATGGACTATGATCTTACTGAAGATGAGATTTTCAATTATCATGAGCAGCAACGGATAGAAGCAGTAGAAACGCACGTGATCTATCGTGGACGTCCGCAAAAATGGCTGTATCGTTTATTTAGAAATTAAGATAAAAAAGGCTAGTTAACAGGTTTGTCGACTGGCCTTTTTTGATATGTTTGTACATGTTTTATTGTGTTTTAATTTTTCTCTTTTTTATAGCAAGCTCCTTTTATAATAAATATTCCGAAAAGTGAAGACCATTTTTTATTTATTAAGACTATTATTATTAGTGAGATAAAATTTGATTGATCTTACAGAATATTGGTGACGATTATGACACTAAAGATACTATTTATGAAAATTTTGCAAAAATGTTCTGAAAATTACATGTAATTGTTTTATAAAAAAGGGAGGCAATTATATGAAGAAAAAATTTGTTAGTATTTTTATGATTTTAGGAATTGTTTTATGAAGTGTATCTACTTTAGGAATTACAGTAGATGCTGCAACTTATTATGGAAATGGTGTTTATTGTAATACTCAAAAATATTGGGTAGATTGGAGTAGAGCTCGCTCTGAGATTGTTGATAGAGGAGTAAATGGATAGGCTACAATTAACTAGACAGAAAAATTAAGGTGTGTAGACTAGAAGAAAACATACCAGGAGGAATTTTTATGTCTAAGAGAACACGAAGAACTTTTTCACAAGAATTCAAGCAACAAATCGTCAATCTTTACTTAGCTGGAAAGCCACGTGTAGAAATCATTCGAGAATATGAACTAA
>NZ_JAPRFV010000024.1:0-14467 GCF_035725965.1 Enterococcus sp. E5-162
AATTGTGGTATATGTTAGAAACAGTTCTCATAATTTCCTTGAATGTTATAAAAGTATCTGTATAATGTTCAGTATATTTTGATGAACGCATATGTAGTCCTCATTTCTTGGGAGTTTTGAGACTACTCTATGCGTTTTTTTGTTGATTTACCAACATGTTTAGACATTTTCCTCTAGGAAAAAATTAACTAGCACCACGGGTATAAAGGAAACGGATAACACTTTACAATGCTGTTTTGGTACTCCAATTTAAACAAAACAATCGAATTTACGTACTTAATTAAGTACGTTAGAATGGAGATATAAATTAGAGGGGGAGTAGATATGGCAAAAACAGTCTTAAATCCTAGCTCAGCACGGAAAAATTTTTATAAGTTGTTGAAAGATGTAAATGAGAATCATACGGAAATTGAAATCATTAGTGAGCGCAGTGAAAATAATGCGGTGCTTATTGGTTTGGATGATTGGAAAGCAATCAAAGAAACGCTATTACTTGAGCAAATAGGCACTTTGGGTGTTGTTCGTAAGCGAGAAAAAGATGATAGTGGATTTACTAATGTTGATGAAATTGATTGGGATAACTTATAATGAATAACTATTCTGTGATGATTAAAAACTCGGCTAAAGCTGATTTAAAGAAAATCAAACAGTCTAATTTGAAACCTCAATTTGAGAAGGTTATTCAGACTTTAAAGGAAGATCCCTATCTCCCTACCCAATCATTTGAGAAGTTAAAACCTACACATGAAGGTAGGTATTCTAGAAGATTGAATAGACAACACCGGGTTGTTTATAAGGTAGATGAAGATGAACACGTGGTTGAAATTTATTCAGCAAGGACGCATTACGAGTCACAGTAATTACTTGTAAATACATTATCTCGTGGTATAATGTATTTACTAAGTAATTACATACTGTTAGAAATGAGGGATTTAAATGATTACAAAAACAAGAAAACAAGGCAATTCAATCATGTTGACAGTACCTAAAGATTTTAATGTTCCTAATGGAGTCGAAGTTGAAGCAAAGTTGGTAGAGAATGGTATTCTTTATGAATTTGTTGAACCACAAAAAGAATTTTATGATTTTAGCGAAGATATTTTGTCTGATATAATTGCAGAAGGCTACGATAAAGATGAGATTCTTGTAGAATTTAAGAATAGAAAAAACAAAATGCATTCTTCCTTTAGAGATATTGCTGAAGATACACTTACTAATTCTAAAGTAATGACTAAAGAGGAGTTGGCAACAGAAATTGGCTTATGAAATCGTTCCTTCAAAACATGTCATTAAGTATTTAAAAAAGCTAAAAGAGAAGCCATTGAAAGAAAAATTTTTGAATTTAATTTATGATGAAATTGCGATTGATCCATATAAGGGTGAACAAAAAACTGGGGATTTATCAGGTATTTGGTCTAGTGGGTTCAAATATGCGGGCACAACATATAGAGTAGCTTACGAGATTATAGAAAACAAGGTTATTCCAGTATTCTTATGTGGAACGCATGAAAACTTTTATGAACAGTTGAAAAAATTAAACTAGTGATTTGTTGTCGTTCTTAAGAAGGACGGCTTCTTTTTTATCGAAAATCTGATTCGTCTACATGACTAAAGTCGCGAGTATTCTCTGCTTCTCGATAAATTAAATAACGTCATTACTTTGAGGAAAGCTATAAATCAATATATTTCAGCTTTTCCTTATTTATGTACTACCTTTTCCTTATTAATTATAAGGTAGTACATATATATTTTTTTTTTGGTAGTAACTAAAAATAAATATGTTATAATAGTATCAAATGAATATTGCTAAAAGAAAAGAGGTAGGAACGTGGTAGCGAAGAAATATGTAATCGGTAATTTTAAAGGTGGCGTAGGTAAAAGTACGTGCGCGCAAATGTTAGGGTTTGAATCAGCAGTTAATGAAGGAAAAAGAACCTTGATAATTGACTTGGATATGCAAGGAAATACTTCTGATGTGATGAACTTAACGCATATGAACTTCACTAACGAAGAAGGAGGCGGAGAAGGTGAACCGATTGTTTACGAAAATACTGTGACTGACGTGTTGATAAACAATCTTCCACCTAAAGAGGCTGTCTATAAAGTAATCAATAACCTCTATATACTTCCAGCAGACATGTCCTTTGAAATGTATGATGATTGGATCAAAGACCAATATAATGATTCATTATCCCAATTCAAATATATGAAAGAAAAGCTAGAACCATTATTTGATGAGTTTGACGTCATCTATTTAGATGTCCCACCTTCTATTTCTGTATATAGTAAATCCGCGATGTACATTGCGGACTGGGCAATCGTCGTCTTACAGACCCAAGTAAAATCGATGAGAAATGCGATGCAATATCTTGAGTATATGGACTTTTTTGTGAAAGAATTTGATACAAATTTATATGTTGCTGGTGTTATTCCTTTCATGTTGGAAAGCGGTGACGCAGTAGATCAGGAAATGTATAAACAAGCCCAAGAGATTTATGGGGAACATTTGATTAAAAATGTTGTACTCAAAAATGCGCGCTTAAAACGATACGACGGATCAGGTATTACGATGGAGAAGACAAAGAAAGGTCTCTTAAAACAATGGGATCGCAAAAGCCACGAATTATTTATCAGTATTTTGAAAGAATTGGAAGAACACGAGAATTGGTATGCGGAGGTGGAGTAATTGGCTGACATCAAAGGACTTGATATTTTTGGGAACAACAAAGGACTCGCCAAAATAAAAAAAGAAGCAGAAGCAAAGAAAAAGCAGCAAGCAATTACACCATCTGAAAATAAGCAATTAGAAGTGCACCAAGTTCAAGAAATAAAAACTTCCTCCAATGTTGAAAGACAGAGTAGAGGAAGAACAAAAAAAGTTGGCGCACCAATCAGAAAGTTTGATAAGGTTTATTCCACCAAGCATCCTTTAAAACTGTCGACTTTGTTAAATGCGACTTCCAGAGTTTTAGTAGAAAAGTATGAGACTAATATGACAAGAGATGAATTGCTTAGAAAAGCTTTAGATGAGTATATTAAACAGAATCTTACGCAAGAAGATAAGCAAGATTTGTTTAATGACGTGGTGAAAGAACTAGACTTGTTCAGAGAAAAATATCCAATTGTTCCAGAATTAGATGATCGTGGAGAAATAATAAGAACTACCAGTCAGATAAAACAAGATACCGAAGACTCACTGCGCAAAGGGTGGGGAATGAATAATAAAGTTAGATAATAATCAAAGAAGAACTAAGTAACTACCTTTAAACGGTAGTTACTTAGTTCTTCTTTGATTTGCGTGAAATAGAGGGGATTTATTTTTCTGATTACGTGATTAAAAAATCCAAAAAATGAGCATAGGAACGGTTATGATTTTAGGGTGTGTTTTAATGAGATATTGTGATTTCATTAACAAGTGTATGATAATCTGTTGTTGAGTTAGTAAATAAGTAATAGAGCTAACTCTAAAATAAAACTATTAGGAGGAGATGTAGATGAAAAAGTTTAAAAAGAAAATATATTTAGGATTGGTTGTTGGGGTGAGTATGTTTGGGTTCATGGCTCATACTAAACAAGTAACTGCAGATACTAACCAAAAAGAAAGGATTATGAGCCAATTAGATGACTCTCAAATAGAGTATGTACCCAATGAGCTAATTGTCAGTTTAAAGGCTACACAAAGAATTTCAACAGAGAAAAATAAACCGCAAAATTTATTGGGTGTAAAAGTTATGGTGGAAAAAGATTTGACTCTTAGGACAAATGAAAGCGATTATAATAAGCGAGATCAAGTATTATTAGTGAAATTGAACGAAGAAATTAGTGTGGAAGAGGCAGTAAGAACATTTAATGCTTCTGATATGGTCAATTATGCAGAGCCAAACTATGTGGTTGAACTAGAGCCGTTGAATGATGTTGAGGAGCCAAATACAACTGATTCTTTAGGAAATCGATCAATTATTCTTAACGATCCTAATTGGAGTAAACAAGCTAATTTAAGAGAGATTAGCATGCCATCCGCTTGGGAAGAAACCAAGGGTTTGGATCTGTGTCAATAAAGTGGACTCATTTTTTGAGAGTTTTTTTGCAACCAATCCACTCTCGAGTTGTTTCATGATTTCAGACAATCGTCAAACTAAAACCGTTTGACCATTCTCTGAAACCATGAAAAGAGATTCTCGTGGATTCGTTCAAAAAATGTGAGTAGCTATTGCGCGTGCTGCCGAGCTTGGTCTTCTGCCTGTTGTGGTGTCAGATAGCCAATTGCTCCATGAATTCGCTTGCGGTTGTACCATCCTTCAATATATTGAAACAGTTCGAGTTTGGCTTCTTCATAAGAATGATAGGTCGTTTGATAGACTTCTTCTTTCTTTAATGCCGCGTGAAACGATTCGATACAGGAATTGTCGTAAGGCGTACCTTTGCGACTATAAGAGTGCGTTATCTTGTTCGTGCGCATTGCTTCCTCAAAATCGGAGCTAGTATACTGCGAACCAAGATCGGTTTGGATGATCAGTCCGTCTGTCGGTTGTTGATTTTGGATTGCTGATTCTAGCGCATTCATCACGATTTCAGTGGTCATCTGCTTGGCGTAAGTGTAGCCGATGATCTTTTTCGAATAAAGATCGATCACAGAAGCCAGGTAGGTCCAGCCGTCTTTTGCAGTCGAGATATATGTGATATCAGCGGCCCATTTTTGATTGATGCTGGTTGTGGAGAAATCTTGGTTTAAGAGATTTGTCCGTTCTTCAACGCGCTCTTTAGAAGCCTTGGTTGGATGATATTTTTTTACGGTGATCGAATGGATGCCAAGGAGACGCATCCGTTTTTGCACCCGTTTGATCGACAAATCAAAGCCTTGCTCTATCAGCTGATGATGAATTTTCCAGGCACCATAACGTTTCTTGCTGTCTGTGTAAATCGATAAGATGGCTTTATCGATGCGTTCATTTTCAAGTTCACGCTGACTTGGTGTGTGTTTGAGTTCCTTATAATACGTGCTTGGAGCTACTTCCATTACTCGCAAAAGCATGCGCGTCGGATACTCGTTGCTCTCGTTTTCAATGAAGAGGATTTTACTGTATAAGTTTACTTCGTGAATATAGCCATTGCTTTTTTTAAGATTTCGTTCTCCTGTCGCAGACGCGTCATTTCTTTTTCCATCTGTTTAATCTGAGCGGGAGTCAGCGAACTGCCAGTAACGGGCGTGTTGCTTTTCTTCCATTTGTAAATCGTTTGTTCTGCAATGCCATATTCACGGGAAATTTCGGCAACCGGCTTACCAGTTGCGACGAGTTGAAGGATCATGTCTTTTCTTTCTTGACTGTACTTTTTCATTTAGCGAACTTCCTTTCGTTCGAGGTTATTATAGTCCTCTCCCAAAATGTGTCCACTAAATCATCCTAACACCATATGGATGTAGTACTGATGCGGCACGGGGAAAGTGAAGCAAATTTTGAAAATTATTGGACGGGATGGCTGGATGTTTCTCTGACAGAAAAAGGACAGGAACAGGCTCGTAAGGCAGGGGAAAAAATCAAAAACGCGCAGATCGAGTTTGACGCTGCATTTACGTCAGTATTGAAGCGGGCATCATTGACTTGCCAGATTATCTTAGAAGAAAGCGATCAGTTACGGATACCGACATTTAAAACCTGGCGTCTGAACGAGCGGCATTATGGCGCTTTAGTAGGGAAAAATAAGGATGAAATGGCACGAGAATTCGGGGCAGATCAAGTCAAACGCTGGCGTCGAGATTATTATGAAATGCCTCCATTAGTAGAAGAAAACCATTTTGATCGCCGTTACGCACAATTGGCAGATCAAGACATTCCTCATGGAGAAAATCTGCAAATGACGGTCCAGCGGGTCGCGCCATTATGGCAAGACGAGATCGCGCCGCTGTTGGGTTCGGGTAAGAATGTTTTGATTACCGGACATGGCAACAGTCTGCGGGCACTGGTGAAATATTTGGAGGATGTACCGGAAGACCAAATGGATACCATTGATATTCCCAATGCGCAGCCGATCCACTACCGCTTTGATAAGAACTTGCAGATCGTCAATAAATCGATCCTCTAAAGACGAATATTGGCTGAAGGAAATAGCCCTTTGTTTCAGAATTTTTCATAAAACTATCATAAATTATGGTATACTATTGAAAAAATTGGAGGAATAAGAATAATGAAAGCTATTTTAACGGTGGTCGGGAAGGACAAGGTTGGGATCATTGCCGGTGTCAGCCAGAAGTTGGCAGAATTGAATATCAATATTCTAGATGTATCTCAAACGATCATGGAAGATTATTTTACCATGATGATGATGTTGCAAATGCAACCAGAGGCTGATTTAGAAGCGATCAAGCAAGCATTGAGTCAAGTTGAAAACACGTTGGGCGTCAAAATCAGCATTCAAAATGAAGAGATCTTCAATGCGATGCATAAACTATAATTCGGAGGGAAATGATGGAAACAAAACAAATTCTTGAAACGATCCGGATGGTAGAAGAAGAAAATCTTGATATCCGGACGATCACAATGGGTATTTCATTGTTGGACTGTATCGATGCCAGCACAGAAAAGACTTGTCAAAATATCTATAATAAAATCACCAGCAAAGCGAAAAATCTTGTAAAAGTCGGTGACGAGATCGCCAGTGAATTTGGGATCCCCATCATCAACAAGCGGATCTCGGTAACGCCGATCGCAATCGTTGCTTCCGCAAGCGGCGGGCAAGACTGTGTTGCTTTTGCGCGAGTTTTGGACAAAGCCGCAAAAGTGGTGGGGATCAATTTTATCGGCGGGTATAGCGCATTAGTTGAAAAAGGCTATCAAGGAGCGGACCTGTCCTTGATCCAATCGATTCCGGAAGCCTTGGCAGAAACAGAATTTGTCTGTTCTTCTGTCAATATTGGTTCGACACGGGCAGGGATCAATATGGACGCTGTCAAATTGATGGGTGAAACCATCAAACAAACCGCCGAAGCTTCAGATATGGGCTGTGCGAAGTTGGTAGTCTTTGCGAATGCGGTGGAAGACAATCCTTTCATGGCGGGAGCATTCCACGGGGTCGGTGAAGCAGATTGCGAGATCAATGTCGGTGTCAGCGGACCGGGCGTAGTAAAACGCGCTCTGGAAAAGGTCAAAGGCGAATCTTTCGATGTGGTTGCTGAAACAGTTAAGAAGACGGCATTTAAAATCACGCGGATGGGACAATTAGTCGGTCAAATCGCTTCTGAGCGATTGCACGTACCCTTTGGTATTGTGGATCTGTCATTAGCTCCTACTCCGGCAGTTGGTGATAGTGTCGCGTTGATCTTGGAAGAAATGGGCTTGGAATCTGTCGGCACACACGGTACAACGGCCGCACTGGCTTTATTGAACGATGCTGTGAAAAAAGGCGGCGTGATGGCCTGCAACCATGTGGGAGGCTTATCAGGCGCATTCATTCCGGTTTCTGAAGATGCAGGTATGATCAAAGCCGTAGAAGAAGGCTATCTGAATCTGGAGAAATTAGAAGCGATGACCGCCATTTGTTCAGTGGGTCTGGACATGATCGCGATCCCAGGAGATACACCAGCGGAGACGATTGCGGCGATGATCGCTGATGAAGCTGCGATCGGTGTCATCAATCATAAAACAACGGCGGTGCGGATCATCCCCGCTAAAGATAAAAAAGTCGGCGATTCTGTCGAATTCGGCGGTTTGCTGGGGACTGCTCCAGTCATGCGGACGAATTCGGCGAAATCGACGGACTTTATCCAACGAGGCGGGCGGATCCCGGCACCAATCCATTCATTTAAAAATTAGGAAGATAGTGAGAAAATAATGTTTGATTCATATATATGGGATTTTGACGGGACGTTGTTCGATACGTATCCGATCATGCTTGACAGCATGATGAAAGCTTTAGAAGATCGGCAAGTAGTTGCTGATCCAAAAGCTGTTTATCGATTATTGAAAGAAAAATCTTCAAAAGCATTGACTGAAAAATATCATTTGGACTTTCGAGAATTCTCAGATGATTTCCATCAATACGAAACGCTTGATACACGCCAACCTGTCACATTTGATCATGTGTATGACACATTGACGCAATTGAAACAACAAGGATCTAAACATTATATCTTGACTCATCGTACGATCGCTTCGACTCGCAAATTGTTAGTAAAAGAAGGAATGTTAGAATTTTTTGAAGAAAACGCTAGGCGCCTGGCACTCATCTTCCTCCCTCCCTACAGCCCTCAGTTGAACCTAATGGAAGGCGTTTGGAAGTGGCTCAAGGAATCGGTCATCAACAATGTTTTTTTTGACCACGTCCAGAAAATCAAACAGTCGGTCCGCGGTTTCTTAGCCGATGTAAACGAGCGTCCCCTTGAGGTGATTGACCGACTGTGCGTGCGGATGTAAAGTATTTAATTCAACCTATATAGCTAAACGATCAAAGATTCCTTGATCTGGTTTCCTATGTTAAAAACGGATCAGGGGGTCTTTTGCTTTTGAAAGAGGTCTTGTTGAAAAAAAACCTCTGTTTACCTTTTGAGTAACAAAAGATAAACAGAGGCACCCACCTTGTCAAACCAGCACGTGGTCGTTAATTGAAAAATATAAGTTGTACGCTTGTAACTGAACAGCAGTCATTAAACTGGTCCCTGCCAGACCCCATTGGTGTACATATAAGCCTGTACCTGCTTTGTGCTCGCTTTTGACTCCCACCCAGCTGTTTTATAAATCAACAAGCCAATTTGTTTGTTGAATCTGCCCGTCTAATTCACGTAAGGCTTTTGCGGTTTGATTCAAACGGTCGGTGATTTGCTTGGTATCGATCGTTCGGATCATACGAATCTCATTACGTCCCATCCGTGGAGCAACCTTGGCTGCTTCCAATGTTGCCGTTAGCATCGCATGCGAACGCCTTAAAGCTTCCCGTTTCTCTAATGCAGCAGCAATCGTTTCTTGTTCACCGATTTTGGCGACCGCATTTCGCTGATTGATTGCAATGACCAACTGGGCAAATTCTTGGTTTGTTGTTTCATAATCCAGCAGTAAGTCGTCGATGCTGCGGTCTAACGTATCGCCTTCTTGGATCACGGCACTACTGGCAATCTCTTCTCGTAACAGAGTGAGTTTGGATTCAAGATCTCTTCGTAGTAATAATGCTTCAGCAAGTTTCATTGATTTCATCCTTTCGAGCAAGGTTTCTTTTCTTTATCTTAGAAAAAAAAACACTAAGCTGGCAAGTATTTGCCCTCCAAAAAGTCTCGAAGCCATTATTGAAAAGATTGAAAATTCTAAAAACTGTTTGACTTGAAAAACGAGGAATAGTGTACTTTTATCAATTCAGTAGAATATAGGACATCGATGAGAAGAGTAGCTTTGATGACTGTTTAAAGAGAACCCGGGTTGGTGAGAAAGGGGACAGAACGCTAAGTGAAGATGAGCTCAGAGTCTTTTAACTGGTTTACGCTGGTTAGACGGAACGCAGCCGTTATCCTGCCGAGTATGCATACGTACTGATGAGGTGTTATTTGTAAAAATGACACGAAAAAGGGTGGTAACACGAAGTCTTCGTCCCTTTGTTGATCAATGATGATCAGCAAAGGGACGAGGATTTTTTTATTTGATCAAGCTTGCAACTCGCAAGTGAAAAGGAAAGAGGAGAGTAAATGAAAAAGGGTTTGGTTGTTGTAGGAATTTTAAGTTTTTTGTTAGCAGGATGTAGCACGACTGGATCGTCCGCAAAGGAGACAGATCCAGAAGTTCAAGAGATTTCAGTCAGCTTACCGGCAGAGTTGACAACATTAGATACGACGCAAACAACGGATAAAGTTACGTTTACCGTTATCCAGCATCTTTTTGAAGGGTCGTATCGTTTTGATGAAAAGAGTCAGCCAGTTCCCGGTTTGGCGGAGGAAGCAGTCATCAGTGAAGATGGCAAGACATATACCTTTAAACTAAAGGAAGAAGCCAAATGGAGTGATGGGCAGCAAGTGCAAGCAGCAGATTTTGCTTATGCTTGGAAGAAACTGGTCGATCCTAAAACCATGGGGCCTAATGCGTATCTTTTAGACAATGTCGTCAACAGTCAAGATATTCGCGAAGGGAAAGCAGACATTGCGACGATTGGCTTAGAAACACCGGATGAAAAGACCTTTGTCGTCCATTTGGAACAGCCGCAACCTTCTTTTTTATCGGTGGTGTCGATTGGCTGGTTAGCGCCTCAAAGACAGTCTTATGTTGAAGAAAAAGGGACGGCATATGGGAAAACAAGTGAAGACTTGCTCTATACGGGACCTTTCATTCTGAAAGACTGGCAACAGACCGGTGCAGAATGGACGCTTGCCAAAAATCCTGAGTATTACGATCAAGCGGTAGTTAAGTTGGATAAAATCAAAGGTTCCACGATCAAAGAGGAGAATACTGGAATCCAGTTGTTTGAAAGCGGAGAGTTGGATCTGCAAAAAATCAGCGGACTCTATGTGCAACAGTACCAAAATAATGACTCCTTAGTCACTCAAAAGGATATTGCCAACTATTTTTTAGATTTTAATAAACAGGCAAATAAACCATTGTCAAATGTCCACCTTCGTAAAGCCATCGCTTTGGCGATTGACAAAGAGAGTCTCGTGAATGATGTGTTGAACGATGGAGCAAGCGTATTGAATGGCCTTATTCCCAGTGGGCTTTATGCCAATCCGAATACCAATGAAGATTTTCGCACTTATAGCGGGGACTACAATGAATACGATAGTAACAAAGCACAAGCAGAATGGAGTCAAGCACAATCAGCTATCGGTGACAAAATTGAACTGACTTTATTGGTAACAGATGATGATCACGGACAAAAAATCGGTGAATATCTGCAAAATCAGCTTCAAGATCATTTGCCTGGTTTGACGATTACAATCAATAAACAACCACGAACGAATTTGAATCAATCACGAGCAGATGGTCAATATGAGTTGTCGATTTCTGGTTGGATTGCTGGCAGCAGTGACTTGGACTCTTATTTCAATTTATATAAAAAAGGTTCTTCTTACAATTACGGTGGATATGTCAACGAGGACTATACGGCATTGACAGAAAACGCACGTACCGTGGATGCCAATGATCCAGATAAAGTATTTGAAGATTACAAATCAGCAGAATCAATTCTGTTAGCAGAAGATGCAGCTCAAGTTCCTCTATATCAGAGTGCATCAAATTATTTGATCAGGTCAACGATCAAAGATATCCAATTTCCCGCATACGGTGCCTATTTTTATTTCCGTACGGCATCTGTAGAGAAGTAAGCAAAAAACGCAGCCCTAAGCTTGCTTGGGCTGCGTTTTTGTGAGCTGCACTTAATAACAACGATCAGTAGTTACTCATTTTCTGTGGTCATTGCAGCTTCTTTAAATAAGAGAACTTTACTTTCTGGATAGGTTGGAAAGTGATTCATTGGAATCTTCCAATCTTGTTCAGGAACTTCAAACTGATAGTGGTTGACCAGTAAATCACTGAACACGCGCAACGTATGCAAGGTGATCCATTCACCAGCACAGCGGTGCATTTTGCGGAAATCACCGCCTCCTTGTGCGATCATTTCATATTCTTCCTCATAGGAAATGGCTTGTGTACGTCCGACAAAGCGATCCACTTTGAAGTCATCTGGCTGATCAAAGGTTCTCGGATCATGATTCGTACCATAAATATCTTGGACGACCCAGCTGTCCTTAGGGATCAGATAACCATCGACGACAACATCTTGCAAGCTAATGGCGGGCATCATTGGAAAGAAAGGATAAAAGCGGCGTAATTCTTGAATAAATGAATCCTGTAACTCCGAAAAGTTTTGTTTAAGTGCTTGGTAGATGGTCGTTGTACTAAAAAGGGCATGTCCCATCAAAGCGATCCAAACGGTTAAAGCAACCGTAGGGCGGATGATATTTAACAGATCGACGGCTGCAACTTCGATCGGCAGTAAATTACCTTCAAGATCAGTGGCAGTAGCGAAAGTATAAAGTGCTAATGATTCTTTGCCAGCAACAGGATGTTGATGAGCTTCTTCAATCAATCCTTGAGCCCATTTCTCAGATTTTTTACGATATTCGACGCCTCTTAAATGGGCGACAGGGGAGGTGACAGTCCCGCTGAACATAGCAACTTGATAAAATCAGCTAACTCACTGATCTCTAATTGAGACAGTGGTGCTAGATTGATTCCTGACCATTCACAAATCGTTTTGAATAGAACATTTTTTGTGAGTGAAAAAAGCTCAAAGGTACCGGATTGTTTATCCAGTTCATGAGAAAGGTTTCGTTCCAACAAATCATGGTAATCGGTCATTCTCTCAGGTGTCATCAAGTCCATAAAGTAGTTTTTCCGATGGTGATGTTGTTCCCCGTCTAAAATTTGAACCCCCTCTTCACCTAACAAGGTTGAACGGACGAGTTTAGGCATTGCTCCTTCACGTTTAAAGTTTCGTGGATCATAAAAAATTTTTGCTGCTTCTTTTCCATAAATGGCAATCACTTCTTAATTCAGAAATTTTACTCTAACGACTGGGGCATTCACCTCAGACCGTAATTCTCCTAAGATTTCATAACCAGCATCAAAGAGTTCTTTGACCTCAGTTAATTTGATTTTCGCTGTTGGTACTTCTTTCATTGGATTTCCTCCTATCTTTTTCCTATTGATATACTTCTAGCTTAAGCTTTTTTCTTTATTTAGACAAAAGAAACACATAAAAAAGAGCAGATCATCCAAGATGATCTGCTCAAAATGCGGAAGATGGGAGTTGAACCCACACGAGATATACTCACACGCGCCTGAAGCGTGCGCGTCTGCCATTCCGCCACTTCCGCGCATAAATAACCTTAGCGCATTTTGAGAATTTTGGCAAGAAAAAAAATAAGTCTGTCAGCGGGGACTGACAGACAAGGAGTAAAAAATGAAAAAGTTGGGTTGTTTGTTGGGTTATTTATATAGTAACCGGAAAATATGAAAAAATTGTGATTAACCCTTAGCGTTTTAAAGAAAAAAACAGGCCAAAGGTTAAAAAAAACTAAAATAGCACCATGAAAAAAAAGGGCCTGCCAGCGGGGACTGGCAGGCAAGGAGTAAAATGAAAAAGTTAGGGTTTGTTGGTATGAATAAACTATACCGCCCAAATGTGAAAAAAGAGTGACTAAAAAGGAACGTTTTTGTTATGATCCGTAGACCAAATCAAGGTTTTTTTCATTGAAGGTGTCTCCATGCTCCAAATCACCATATTTGAACCCCCGGTTGAACCATTCAACTCGTTGTTTTGAAGTCCCATGAGTAAAACTATCTGGTACGACATATCCTTGGTATTCCTTTTGTAACGTATCATCACCGATGGCATTAGCAGCTGTGATAGCCTCTTCGATATCACCAGCTTCTAAAATCGGTTGGCCGTTATAAGTTTTTCCTTGTAGATACTTGGCAAATGTACCGGCTAAATAATCCGCTTGTAGTTCCAAACGAACACTATATTGATTGTATTCTTTTTCAGAAACCTGTTGGCGGATCTTATCGAGTTGCTGTGTAATACCAAGTTCGTTTTGTACGTGATGACCAACTTCATGAGCAATGACATAGGCCATAGCAAAATCTCCGCTGGCCCCATACTTTTGAGAAAGTTCTGTTGCAAAGCTGAGATCCAGATAAACATTTTGATCGGCAGGGCAATAAAAGGGACCAACTTGAGAAGTTGCATTCCCACAAGCCGATTGAACACTTCCTGTAAATAAAACCAGTTTAGGATCTTGATACGTAGTCTGTTCTGCTTCAAAAACACCATTCCAATAATCTTCCAAATGGCCGAAGACGACAGCGGAGAATTCTTTTTCCTCTGTATACTCGTCTGAAGCCACATTTTCTGTTTGATAATTAGCGGCTTGTCCGCCTCCCAAAATATCTGTGACGGAGTTTAAATCACCTCCACTGAATAGAAAAAAGAGGACTGCGATAACAATCGTACCGATACCACCGCCGGCCATTATTTTTCCTCCTGAACCTGCGGAACGACCAGAGCGGTCTTCCACATTGGAACTTTGTCTACCCCCACGCCATTTCATTTTGTTTCCTCCTCATTTGACTGTTTACATTTATTATAAGAGAAAACGAGGAAGATGAGAAAAGTTTGGCTTGCTTGAAGCGATTTTGCGGAACAAACGACCGATATTACTATCAAGGGAAAGGGTGTGCACACCTTTTAATCATTTTTTAATCTAACAATTGGTCTTCATATTTGTTAAGGTATCACTAGAATAAAGGTAGAGGGTGAGCAAATGAAAAACAATTATTCTTTGATCGAAGACCGACGCATGCAAATTTTGGTTCTGTTGCAAAGTTTTCCAAGAAATCTATTTTAGTGTAAAATTGAGAAAAAAGACAGAGAGGACAGAGTAATGAATCATTTTAAAGGCAAACAATTCAAAAAAGACGTCATTATTGTCGCTGTT
>NZ_JAPRFV010000025.1:0-13357 GCF_035725965.1 Enterococcus sp. E5-162
CGTATGAGAAACGTTAATGCCACGATCATATAAGATTTCTTGAACTTCACGATAGCTAAGGTTATAACGAAGATAGTAGCCCACGGCTACAATAATCACATCCTGCTGAAATTGCTTTCCTTTAAAAGGATTCATCGTCATTCCTCCTGCTATCTTTTTCTATTATTCTACCTTATTTGATAGTAGATTTAAAACTTTGCAACAGAACCAGCATTTTTAAATACGTATTTATATAATAGGCTCTATCTGTAAGATCGTAAATATCTTTTTGCGCTGGTGAAGAATATATTGCATAAACACAGTCACCTCGTATGCCGATTTCTTTCAGCTTATCCGTATCTTTTCTTAATATTTCAATAATTTCTGAAGTAAAGCCACGAATTACTTTTGCTACCTTAAGCTCGCTATTATTTTCTATCAACTCTGTTGAATTACGAATATCAATAAAAATAGAACTTACCCAAGACTTATATCCGTTTTTATAAGTAAAATTCTCATCTCTAGGCAAAACTTCTACTTCATTAATTTTATCCATATTGTCTAAAATCTCTTCTAATTTAACTAAATAAATTAATCAAAAAAGAATAGTCTGCTGACCTCAAAATTATTATCTAACTGAATATAATTAAATGAATTGCTAAGAAACGTAATGTAATGAAAAAAATAGAGGTCAAAAACTTAAAAGTTTCTGACCCTTCCCTTACTTCCAATTGGTTAATAGTGATCTTTTGCAGAATAAATAAATATCGTTTCATTTTCAACTCTATATATCAGTCTATGTTCATCTGTAATTCTTCTGGACCACTTTCCAGATAAATCATGCTTTAATGGCTCAGGTTTTCCTAATCCAGCAAAGGGAGAACGATCGATATCTTTTATTAACTTGTTAATCTTTTTTATATTGCTTTTGTTTCCTTGCTCATGCCAATAAAGATAATCATCCCAAGCATCATCAGACCAAGCCTTAATCATCAGATTCAACCTCGATTAAGTCATGTGTTTTAAATGCACCTTTGGAGAATTGTTCATCTCCTCGACGAATTTTTTCCATGACGTAATTATTAGAAAGTGTTCTCAACGTTTCTTGCATAGAATCATAATCTCTTTTTGATAATACAACAACTGTATCTTCTACATCTTTACTTGTTACAATAAGTGTTTCAGCATCCTCATTAACTTGTTTCATATAACTACGTAAATTTTGGCGGAAATTTGAATAAGCTACTGCTTCCATTCCTTTCACCCCTTATTTATTTCTATAAAACAATTGTACATTATATTGTACAATTAAGCAAATGATTCATCGTCATTCCTCCTGCTATCTTTTTCTATTATTCTACCTTATTTGATAGTAGATTTAAAACTTTGCAACAGAACCCTTATGATCAACGCACATTCAGAAACAGTAGAAGAAAAGAAGACTTTTTTTCAAATAGACGGAAATATAATACGGTTCAGATAAAAAGAAACGCAAAAAAGGAAATGCCGAAGCATTTCCTAACATGTGATTTGAGCAAAACAACAGCAATTGACAAAGAGCCAAATAGAACGGAACCTCTCCATTAAAATGAAGTAGTTCCAATTCTATCCACATTTGATCTACGGGCATCTTTTTTTCGATATTTTGTTTAAACACCTCTCCTTCATGTTTTTGATAGCTAATATAGCCAAACACACTGCAAAAGACGATTAAAGCAACGCCTAAAAAACCAAATAACCATTTTCTCATCCATCTCCCCCCTTTCAGACAAAACAAAAAATCTTTTTCTCATTTCCATAAAAAAAGTTTTAAAAATGAATTCTATTAATGAACGTCATGAGACTTCTAACAATAATTGACAATTAGAACTTGTTTTCACATAAGTTCGTCTCAACTGTTCAAAGTTTTTCATTGAACCTAACAAACAGGCTTTCTCCTTTCCTGTTATCTGCATGTCATTGATATATTGCATGACAGATAATCTTTTAAGGTGTTTTTGTTTCATCGTTTTTAGCAACTTTTCTTCCATTTCTTTCGACACTTTTTTTCTGTTTTCGATTTTTTTTAAATTCATTAGTTTTCCTACCTTCCTTGTTTTTGATAAAAATAAAAAAGCCTATGATCACATACGCTCTACACTTCAATCTTGGGTTATCTTTTTCTTTCGTTTAATTACTGGACGTGCTGGTTTCAATTCCTTGATTCCATTATGGGTTCTCCAATAATCAAACTCTTTTCGCAATCTTTCTTTTTCCATATCTGTTCCTTTGGATAAGGCTTTGAATACATCTTTAGGTGAATAACCACGAGCTAACAGCTGTACATACCTTCCTTTTGTCAAAGTATCCATATCCATCGCTTCTAAAGCTGATCGCGCCATCTAATTTGCCTCCTAAATAAATTCCTTATTCAATGCCTAAGGTAATACTACCTTTTTATTAATCGTCATGATTCCTTCCAAGCCTTTATCGGTAAAATCTAATTTGTAAAAAGATAAATGTTCATTGGTTATTTTTCTAAGTAATTGGCCTGAGAGTCATTACCAAATTTCTTTTTACTTTGAAAAACATCATCGAATCTTGAATCTATTAAACCAATGTAGAATCAATGCTTAATACACAAGATTTTTGTTCATCAATAATTGTAAAAATGTCTTTTGTAGCTTCCTCCATACCGATCGGTTGTAACGTTTCTTCACTAATTGTTTTCGCACTCTCTTGCATTGCTTCATTTGTATTTAACTCATGCAAACATCGAATAAATTCTTCGTGATCCTCGATACCTGCTACTAATTGTTCATAAAATCTGCACATTCTTCTTCATTCTTTGCTGCGATTAACGCATAATAGTATGGTGATTTTACTTTGAAAAATTTCATAATCTATTTCTCCAGTTTTTATTCTTTTTTATCAGCTACAAAATCAATGATTTCAACGCTGACGATATAATCACTCAAATATGACCAAGTATCTTCAACAGATAATTCGTCTCCATTATCATTCGTAAGTGTCATTTTAAACCATTCATTGCCTTCATCATCTTCAGGTAGTAAGCCGAATCCAATTGGATTATCAGTCAATGTTTGATCGTATAAATCATCCTCGTCTAATACTAAAACATCTAATCCTTTACAATTTCCGCCTCTTCTAAACGTCACAAACCCTTTGTACTCCCAACGTTGAAAAGAAACTTTGATCGTATGTGTTCCCCTTCGCATATTTGGATCATAATTTTTCATTTGTTGTATCCTCCTAATAATAAGTTAGTACTACAAAGCGATCCTTATTTTTGTTCAAAAATTCTAATAAATCTTTTGTAGAAGATATCTCTTCATCAACTTCACCATATAAAATACCTTCGATAATTGTTGTTATATCTGAAAAACTAATTTTTACTGGACAGTTATCGTCTATCGCATTCAATACAGATAAAATCGTTTCTTTTTCTGCAATCTCTCGTTTGAAATTCTTCGGAGCTAATCGCATGACATTCAAGTCATTTTCAAGCTTTTCAATCCATGCAGTTTTACTCATTTTCGCAAATTTTTGAATCATTCCTCTACCACCTTTGCTATCTACTAAATTAGTTTTACTTCATAACGAATATCTTTATCGTTTTTCGTTCACTCAAAAATATATAAAATAAATCGACTCGTTTATGGCGTCCGAAACGAGAAACCCTAGTAGAAATCGGTAAATGCTCGATTGATCCAATGACCAACGTCCTCGCAAGTATCTACATGTACTGCAGCACACGACACAATTTCTTGTGCGTCCTCCCCATTACGAGAAGACCTACTCCTTATTCCATGAGTTTGCGTCAAAGCCTAGATCCCTTAGTAGCTGCTCATGATTAATCTAGGCGCTATTCTAACTTGTCTAACTTCTAAATTCCCTCTTGTTTACTCTGTGCATATTATTTACACAAATTCATTTCACCACTATCCAAACAAGGGCATTTACTCGATTGACCAATTTTTTACGTTACCAATCGTAAAAACCTACCCCGTCACTCCCCGAAAGGAATTGTTGATAGATCAAGTCTACTCCTTATTTTTCTAGTGATTCTAAGTTCTTTTAGAAGTCTCGACAATATTTTCAAGCAAGCGAAAAACGATAAAATACAAGTTATGAGAATGATCAATTCAGCTGATTAAACGCCCCATCCCTTTTGCGGTACAACGCAAGACTCCATTTTTTCTTCGACCAATCAGTACACCGTTTTGGTCATAAACATGTTTGATTGCTGGATATAGCTCTTTTAAAGGGATAGGATCTTTTAAAATTATTTGCTTTTGTTTACCAACGTAATAAATCATTTCCTCTGAGACTTTGTCTTTTTGGATTATATATTTCTTACACTGCACAACGGTTTTATTTTGCCCAGTTGATAGTTTCTTCGTGATTTTCTCTGTAGCGGTACACCGTTTACCGTAGTGATAAATATCTTCGAGACTCAAAATTCCTGTATATGACATAAAATAATCCACCCACTTACTTTAAATATTTTTAACAAGTTTTTCTTGTTATTTTTCAAAAATAGAGAATTGATTTTCGTTCATGACAAACAAAAAAGAGGGAACGCATCCAAACATGCGTTCCCTCTAATTTCAGCGTTCGTCATACGGCAAAGAGCCACACAGACATTTTTATAACATTATGCCTTGACATAATCCATCGTAATATCACGTATTTTTAACCTTAATAAAGCCAAAAAAAGTGGTATCACTTTTGAATATCTGTTATACTAAAGTCCGTTGCGGGTAGTACCGTAACACTGAAAGGTAAACGCATTAAGGGGCAAGTCTTAATGCCACCTGTGGACGTCGACGAAGGTTACCAGCCTTCCGAGTCACACAGGGCCTTTCTTTTTTTTGTATTTTCAATTGTCCCAATTTATCGTCCAAAAGTGCAGAACGAAAATCAATTCATCACAAGCATAGCAGACAATTAAATTTAAAACAACTAAAAATATACAGAAAAGTGTAATCGAATTTAAGCAGCACTACCTGAAAAGAAGTAATATCAGGCTTTTCAGCTTGGGGAAATAAGTGAATTACCTCTTTTCATGAATTATTATAACTCAAAAAAACAAATATGCAAACACTAGTTCCCTTTGTTTTTGAATGAAAAATAACTAAAATATCTAACGATTATGAATTTAAAACCTACGATTGTGATTCTTTTCATAAACTTTTAATCTTAAAACTTCGGAACAATAACTATTTATTTGTAATATTTGTAATTAAATTAAAATTATAAAAAAGTTGTAATTTAAAATTGATCGTTTTTTTAGTGATTGATTTTCATCAATTATTCTAGCCAATTTTCTGTATTAACAGTTGGTAATTCGTTAAATGTTTCTTTTT
The DNA here is from genome assembly GCF_035725965.1 of Enterococcus sp. E5-162. NCBI lineage: Bacteria > Bacillati > Bacillota > Bacilli > Lactobacillales > Enterococcaceae > Enterococcus > Enterococcus sp. E5-162. Next base: position 5,349 of record NZ_JAPRFV010000025.1, read on the forward strand.
GTTCGTTTGCAAGCTTTGCCGCAATAGCTTTTTCAATAAACCAGTTTTTTACATACACAAAAATCAAATTTTGCAAATTATTTACTTTCTCAGTCTTTTGTTTTTGATAAGCTTTCAGCAACGTCATATATAATCCTTTATCCGCATCAATTCCGTAAGATTCAAGTTCTTCATACACAACTACCGTCTTCTCAAGTCCCTCGGCTTTATGTTTTGCGTTGTGTATTGTGGTGACGGTTTGTTGGGCTTCTTCGTAAGTGTTAGAAAATGTTTTTATTAAGCTTAATACCTTTTCTGGTAAAAATGTGTTTATGCTGTCTTCTTTCATGATTTCAACGAAGTTGTCTAGCAAAACTTGATTTTGTAATTGGTCAGTTTCAGTGTCTATATTGTGTCTATTAGTGTCTAAAGTACTAGAAGAATAGAATAGATTGTCTCCTTTTTTCCCACTTTCGAAAGAAAACTGATTTGAAGCCTTTTTATCCGAAAGTGGGTTTTTCCCACGTCCATAAGAATCCTTTTGTTTCAAAGGTTCTTTCGAAGGTTTGTTTTTCCCACTTTCGGAATTAGGTTCTTTTGCTTTATCTTTGGTATGCACAAAGACGTCTTCTGCTGTAACTTCTAGCTTTCCCAAATACAGTCTATTTGGGAAATTTAGCCATTCTCCATTTGGTAGTTTTTTTGGAGGCGTACGTTGCTCGAATAAAAGATTTTTGGATTTCAATTCTTTTTTTATCTTAGATATTTTATTTTCCTTACATCCTAAAATGTCCATTAATTCCGCTCGAGTAAAAATAAAAAATATTCTGTTCTGCTCATCAATCCAGTTATTCTCAATAGACGCTTCACATCTATCCTGTAACATTGCATAAGCTATTTTTGAATCATTACTCATGTCTTTATAAAGGGGAGAAGTAAATAGGACTTTTGGTAGCTGATAATATAGCGCACGATATGTTTCTTGGGCAGTGATAAAATTGAATTCTTGCATTTAAATCTCCTCGGTTCTATATATATTTCTTTCTTTTCGTGGTAGTCATATTAACTATACTTGGTTAATCTATTAATTGTAAACGGTATAAAGCAAAAAAGATTTTAGGGGAAAAAGAGAAAAAGAGAAAATACCCCTTGAATATTGTTGTTGTTTAATAATTATAACTAGGAGAAAAGTCTCTTAGGAGAAAAAGAGAAAAAGAGACTTTTCTCTTTTTGGAATCGCAATACAACAGCTCTTTAGATAAAAGAGAAAAAGAGAAAAAGAGAAATTTCTCTTAATTTATTAATATACTTTTCCAAAAAGAGAAAAAGAGAAAAAGAGAAAATACCCCTTTTTAATTTTTTAGCTTAACATTAATAATAAATTGAAAAATTTCTCCTAAATACATTTTACTATAGATTTAAATGTTTAACCATGATAAAATGATTTTAGGAGAAAAAAAACATTTTATAGGAGGCTAAGTATGAAAAGAAAAGGAACTACAATAATTAATGCCAATCAAAAAGGCGGGGTTGGTAAAACTACATCTACAACAGAAGAAGCATTAGTTGCAACACTTCCAAATCCTCAATTTAATAAGAAGGTTCTTATCATTGATTGGGATATTCAAGCAAATGCGACAAGTTTAATTGGGAAGACATTTAATAAAAATTTTCCAGCAACCATTTATCAATCTATTAAAGATTATTCGAATGGAGATAAAGAGGCTTTAACTAAAGCAACAGTTAAGCTTACAGATAATCTTTATATGATTGCTGGTGGGCGGGATATGGCTGATTTTGGCGATTTATTAGAAGATCTTTATCCAAAAGAAAATGACCCAATGTATAAGAAAAAAAGAACATTTCATTTTTCCAATATATTAGAAACGATTAAATATGATTATGATTATATTTGGATAGACGTTGGTCCTAGTACTGATATCAAAGTAGATAATGCAATGGTATGTGCGGATTATTTTGTTATTACTCAGGAAACTAAGACTTATTCTTTCGAAGGTTCGCTAGATATTATCAATGAATACTTACAGACGTTGATTGACGACTTCGGTAGTGATTTTAAAGGTGAAGTATTAGGCTTGCTACCATTTTTACTCCAACCAAAAAGAGAATTACATGAGTCTATTATCAAAAATACGAAAGAAGCATTTGGCGAGAATTTCACATTTAATGCAATAGTAAATAATCAAAAACGTTTAGAAGAATATCCAGAATACGGTGTTTCAGTTGTCGATTATCATGATAGGAAGGTATTTGCACTTTTTGCTGATATATTTACCGAAATTGAAGAGAGAATTCAATTATTCGAACAATATGGAGATATACCTGAAGACTATGTTTATTCTCCAAAATATTTAAACGGAAACAAGTTAACAAAGCTTTCAAGAGAATTAGACTTAGCACAATTTGAACTAGCGTAAGGAGGAAAAGAAATGGCACTAACTAAACGTGAAAAAAAAGAACGCCCTAAAGTAGAAAGGATCGTAGAAACTTCCAGAGTTAACAATGAAGATAATGTAGCATCTACTGAGCAAAATAAAAAAGAGTGGACTGCTAAAGATAGAAGAACAATTAAGATAGATCCTGATATAAAAAGTTTAATCGAAATATTCAGTGATTTTGACGGTACTAAAGAATATGAAACAGTAAGACAAATGGCAGAATTTTATCTTAAAAATAACTATGACGAACGAGCTCAAAGAATTATTACAAACATTCAAAAAGAAAAATTTATTAATTAAAAAGGAGAAAATTCTCTTTTTCTCCTTTTCTCCTTTTTAAAGAACCGTTTTCTATATAGGTAAAAGGTGTATTTAACCCTATAAAATCAATATTAACTTATATGTTTTTTTTCTTTTTTATTTTGCTTTGAAGTGAATTGATCATATTCATTTTCTAGCACTAATAACTTTTCGTAAACATCGGTCATATTCATACTAGAAGCAAGACTTAAATCGTATATGAAGGAAGCAGGTAGTGATTTGATTCTACGTTGTCTGGTTATCCAGCTTGCAACCGTTCCTTGTGGGTAGGCATATAACTCACAAAATTGTTCTACAGTGATTCCTAAATACTTGATAATGTAAACATTGATCGGGTGCGAGTAAACAAATGTATTGATAGACATGGCGTGTAAGCCTACTTTCTTTTATTATTGCGTTTGCAATAATAGTTTAACACACACATTATCCTAGTATCTACTCCTATTTGTAGAAAACAAAAAAGGATTCATAGAGATAAATCTATAGAATCCGAAAAATACCTTATATAAATAACGGGAAAATATAAAACCTAAAATTATGATACCCTGCTACAGCTTCTAAAAGAGGAAAGAGAATAAAAAGAAAAAGGTCAGACACAAATGTCTGACCTTTCTAGGATTGTAATTCTATTTATTTAATGACTATATAGAAATCTATTTTGAATCATTGTTATAATTCTCAAGAAAATTATTATATTCTTCTAATTTTTTTTCAAGTTGTTCAATCGTTTCTCTCTTTGTCATACTATCATAGTCAAATTGATATAAATCAGACATACTTTTCTCTAATTTATCAAGTTCTGTTACTAAACTTTTTTTACATAATTTTGCATGTTCCTCAAGATAATTGGGATTTTCATTCAAATACTCTCTTGCCATTGGTTGAAGTCCACATGAGAAGCCAGTTATTTGATTACCCATATTCGAATGAAAAATAATATCTTGATTTTTTAGCTTTTTCACCGCCGCATCTTCCAAAACATTAAATCTATAATTATCATAAATAAAAATCTTATAGACAATATCTTTTTCAGTTTTTGTTAAAGACTCCATATTTTTCGCAAGATCTCTCTTTAATTTTTTTGAATTATAAATTGAAAATAATATTGTTAATAATTTTTGAAGCATATCAATAATTACTACTGAAATACAAATCCAAAATGCTACCGAAATCCACATCCCGAATGTAGAATTTTTTATTGATAGAAGATTCATGTGTTGTAACCATGAATCTGGAAAAAATGTAGTTACTGCTGTAGGAATAACAAGATACTTCGAAAATTTTACTATTGCTTCGAGTGCTGTTGTAATATTGGCAGGTAGGTCCTTTATTTTTGTAATATCCCCCATACTCTTACCTCCTTTGACTCAAATACATATTTCTTCCTTGTTTTTTTATTACTTCTCATCTAATTTGTAATTCCAGATTTCATTCTATATTCTAAGCGACTTCAATTTATGATGTCTGTTCTTCTACCTTTTAGCTGATTGTTATACTTTTTAGAGCAAAAAACTAAAATTCTTGCACAAGTGGGTTCTCTTAAATTTGGTGTTGCTCATAATTGATTATTTTTAACTGACAAACCATACTTTTTAAGTTTGTTAGATCATTATCCGTTCTGTAATTTAATACCCATCGAGTATTACTGCTAAATGCATTATTTAAAAGGCTAAAATATGGCAAATCATATCGATTGTAACTGTGACCAATCACTTGTACTTCGTAAACATCTGCAAGTTTTTCAAAAAATACAGTGCTCTCAAATTTTTTTATTTGCAATGGAACATTTTTGTTTAATGAATCATGAAGATCACCAACAATTCTTGCAGCTTCTGATTCTCTGACATCGGCGTTCTCATCATATGGATCTCCTATAAAGTTATCAAAATTCTCGGAGTGACCGACTATTATATCGTCATAACTGCCATGAATATGATATATGTTTTCTTTCGGTTGCTTATATAGAATTTCCAAAACATTTGTATAATTGAATGTAAAGAATAGTACGTCAGACGAAAATTGGTATTTTGGAATTTTATGTTCTATTGTCGTCTGTATTTCTTTGCGTATCCATTCCTTGAAAAGCTGTTGTAATTTTTTTAGAGAAACAACATAATCATAAACCACATTTTGAAAATCATGATGGGCAGAATCTGACCAATCTTCATGCCCATAACCTATGAGATAATCTTTAGACTCTTCTACATGATCTTCAAAGACTGGACTTTGAATTAACTCATGCAAACTACTCTCAAAATCAAACCAACCTATCTTATCATCAGCTGTACTTCTCACCTCATTATTCTCATTTATCATTGTGTCTATTTTATCGAATATTTCACTATGATTTTTTTCAACCCATTTTGAAAAATCAGTGTAACTAGTTTTTAAACCATGACTTAAATCAAAACCGTTTCCTATAATATATAGCGTACTCATTCTTTCCTCCCAACACTCAATCTACTAATTTAAAACTATCCATGTTTAACTTTACTTTTATATTATAAATCTAAGCTTTTTACCGCTGTATCTTTGTCTTCTTGTGTAATGCCGATATAGCGTAGTGTCTCACGCTGCGAAGAATGATTCAACAAGGACTGAATGATTTCTGTTTTGGTTCCCTGCTTATAGAGAAAGTAACCGAACGTCTTACGCATGGAATGTGGGCCAATATCTTTCAATCCAATAGCTGTGCCAGCATCATGAATAATTCGCCATAGACTTTGGCGGTTAAGTGGTTCATTCGTCCCTTTTCGACTAGGGAACAAATAGCCATCAAAATCTTGTCGAAGGAGTTCCTCAGGAAATTCCTGTTGGACGTACTCCAAAATCGTTTTTCGCAATTTGTTGGAAATATAGACCGAATTATGTTTGGCCGTTTTTTGTTCCTTCATCGCGAGTCGATCTTTGACCACTACACGACCTCGTGAAATTTCCAACACGTCGGCCAATTTCAATTGACGCAAATCAGAAATTCGATAGGCGGTATTGATCCCGATCGAAAAAAGCACCAAATTTCGTTGCCCATATTTTCCCGAAGCTAAGATCGCCTTCATCGCATCGATCTTTTTTTTGTCTCGAATCGGTTCTACCGTCTTCATTTTCTTCGCCCTCTCCAATGATACTTAATACCATTATAACATATAATAAGTCTTATTCAAAATCGATATAAGAAAAAAGCCCCAAGCAAAAAGCCAATTCTGCTTAGAGCCACGTGGGATTGAGTGATTTCCTCGAATGAGACACAACTAGGTTGTGTCTCATTGGTTTTCAAACTACCTAAAATCTAAGTTTTCTTTGTTTTTACTTTTTATCAGGTATTTTAACCAAAGATACTTCAAATCCTTCTAAGGATAATGCGTTCACTAATGCTACCAAGTTTAAAGAAAAAAGGACAGGAAATACTTTTGAGTTTTTAAAATGAACTTTTTTTTCTGGAATAATAATTCCTAGAATTATTTTGGAACGTTTAAGGTTTGTTTCATTTAGAAAAATTGCTTCTGACTCAGACAATTCAGTTTTTATTACTGAATTAATATGATTTACAAAGTCTTCCGATTTTTTAATTAAGATACACGAGGCTCTCGCCTGTGATAATAAGTGCGAGAGTCCTGAAGTCGCTGTTCCTCTTTTTACATGACAAAAAAATGCGCTATTTTCATTTACTTTGAGAATATCACATGGTTCGATTTGACTCCTCCCATTTATTTCGTATAAGGGAAATCCACCATCCAGATTTTGGTTTCCGAAATTTTCTTTATCAACGCATATCAACCCCTTATTTGAATCTAGTTTGGATATCTTGATGTTGTAATCACCTTCATCAGCATCCTCATTATTAAATTCATTAAAGTCTATACCATGAGCTTCGGAAGATATACTATTAACAAAATCTCTAGTTTCACGCCAAACGTTCTTATTTACACTAAGCCAATCCCCTTGATACAAAATATATTTTTCAGAATCATGATTTAACTCCATATACAGACAGGAAAATAGATTTCCTATAGATGTATCTTTCGATGAATCGGAATTCCGATTTTTTATAGATACATTTATAGATTTTAATTTATCAACAAACTCTTGAACGTTGTTTTTTAAAAAGAATGAAAATATTTTAGAAAATATTTCTTCCTGAGTATTATCGAAAAAATTTAAATACTCACCTGGCCTAAAAATACTGTGAACTCTAATTTCTAAATCTTCAATATTAAACTTCACTTTATTTAAGGGTATATCTAAAAATAATTTATCTAGATTATTGACTTTAAATTCATTGCTATTCTTTTTGAAAGTGACCATCAAATTGGATAGATAATCATCAAAATGCTTATTAAGATACTCTTTCTTTCTAGATGATACCGCTAGGATTTCTTTATCCAAAAACGTTCTATCTGATCTCCTTTGTCTGTACGTATTACCTAATTGTTTTAAAATTGGAACGAGATCTTCTTCTATAGAAAAATTACCATTAATCTTGATTGAATCTTTGCTACTCGCAAATATATTTAATTCTTTTATATTGTTATTTCCATCTGTAAATCTAATTGTCATTTCCCCCAAGATCTCATCAACTATGTTTGGAATGGATTGTGAAGTGGAAATTTCATTTAAATTAATCTTATTATTGCTAGAAAAATTACTTACATATAGTGTGTCTGAGAAGTTCGTATTCTTTACACGCTTTATAGTGTGTAACTTTAGTTCTTTTCTAGCGATATTTAATCCAAAATCAGGTACTACGTGTTCTCTATTTAATAGAGTATATCCATAAGAATATGAAATAGCATAGATACTACTGCTAGTAGTTTTAATAATAATTAATGGTTTATTAAGTATATTAGGCGTAGTAAAATCTATTTGCTTTTCAGAAAATGAATTGACGTTCTCTAACCACCTTACTTCTGCTTGTTTCTCTTGAAGTACAAATATTTTTCCGGTTACATTATGATTTTTTCTCAACTGATTGTCTAAAGGAAATATAGCTAAATTAAACTCATTGATGTCTTCTGCATTTTCGAATAGATTCTCAGAAGAATATCTGAGGTATTTCTCATTTATAAAACTATTTATGCTACTGCTTTTTTCATTCTTAAGCATGAAAATACTCAATTCAGTCATTCGGTTCTGTTGCAAAGTTTTAAATAAAGAATAAAATCCCTTACGGTATCTATGATTTAAGCTGGGATTCCCAATAATACCTTGATTTCAGTACAGACCGAAAACCCGAAGAGAGTGCCTTCTTTTCGG
>NZ_JAPRFV010000026.1:0-8624 GCF_035725965.1 Enterococcus sp. E5-162
TATACCACTTCTTTGCCCAGATCGAAAATTTTTTACGAACGGGGCTTTATTTAGTGTGCCTTGATTTTGTCGCTTTCGTTTACGAGCTATTTTTCTTGCACCTTTTACTTGACTAATCGTAGGAAAAGAGGCCGGGACAGAAGCGTTTAACTCCAAGAAATAAGAAGGAATTCACGAAAATTGCTTTTCAAATTTTTGTGAATTTCAGCTTATTTCCGAAGGAGTTGCTTCTGCTTCCGCCATTTATACGTGTTTAGAGCGTGAGACAAAAGTGTTATTTACTTTTGTCCACGCTCTTTTTAATCGTCTAAGAAACAAGTGAAATATCTGTCTGCATCAATAATTTTCCATTGATCCATTGACTAAAGTTCGTTACATAATTAAAATTACCACCTATAAGTATCTCCGCATGATTATCTTTATAAAGATCGTATTGTAAAAGACGGTCTTTTTTATTTGCGTAAACATCGTTATGGTACTGAACTAATTGTTCTCGGAATTGATTGATCGCTGTAAAATCACGATACTGAAGGTTGAAACGCATCGTGATTGGTGTATCTAGCATGAATCGTTGCATGTCTTTTGCTGCTTCATCTGCTTGATCTCCGTAAAGAAATTCAAAGAGATTACGTTCAGAAAATTTCCATTGTCCGCCGACCTTTGTTCCTTTTAGTTTTCCTTCATGAAGATAATTTCTGATAGAACGTGTAGTAACACCTAATTGTTCGGCTAATTCATTTACTGAGTAAAAATCTTTCAATGTTCACCCTCCTATGTGAATGATTCTATTGGTTTGGTTGTTAGTTGCTTTATCACGAGATGTAGAAAGAACGATCTCACTTAAAGTCATTGCAAAAAACGAATCAGAAAATTCTAACTTTTCTTTCTCTAAAGAAATTCATTCTCTTCTAAAGTGATATTATATTTAAATATACCTGAAAATAATGGATAGTATTATGAAAGATTGCTGATATTTTCTCGTATTTTTTCCTTATTCAAAAGATTTGCAGGAAAATTGCTGAAAAAATTTTACTAAGTTGAAAATTCAAGGTCATTCGTATCAGTGATTTTTTTCAGCACAAGAAAGACTCCTTATAAAAACAACAGATACTTTGCCAATTAAGTGTTTAACCAGTGAGGATAAAAAGGATAGAACAAAGCCTGTACAAGGTAATGGATAGATTCTTCGCCAGTACAGTTTTTGTTTGTATAAAGCTTTATCGCCAAAATTTATTATGATCTTTCTTGTCTTCAATATTAAATGAAATAAAATGGTCAATCAGTTCCCAATTGATTGCACTTTTCCAAGGAACTTTGATGACATTATCCGTATATATGTAACCAATTTCTTGGATAGTCTTTTCAAGGGCACGAATCGCTGCTTTTTCTGGTGCGATGGAAAAATGATTTTTAGCAAAACTGAATGCAATAATAAAGGTACCATGATCAGTAAAGATAGGCTGGTTCCATTTTACAGTTGTGTCCAGCTGGGGATATGTCTTCGCTATCTTAGAGAAAAGGTCATTGATCTTTTGTTGATTTTCTTTTTCTTTTATTTGATCAATAATCAATCGGAATTTTTCCATTCTAAAACGCCTCCATTAAGTGGTTTGATTTATTTTACCAGAAAAACAATGGTTATGTATAAAAATAAATTAGAAAACAAGCGATATTGTATCCGGTATATTTTGATGATAAGATGGCTCAAAGACCAAAATAGAAAAGAGGCATAAAAATGATTGACTTGGCAAAGAAATTCTCACACGCAAATATTTATTTTGAGTTGTATCATCATCGAGCTATTTATACAAATGAAGATGCTTTGGTGGTGAAGAAAGAGCAAGGATTTACAGGCACAGAGACCAAAAGCTTATTCTTAAAAGATAAAAAAGATAATAACTATGTATATCTGACTTTTACTACAAAACAAACGGATTTCAAAGCATTAGGAAAGATCATCGGTAAAAGGCTTTCTATTGTTTCATCAGAACATATGGAAGAACAGACGGGACAAAAACAGGGCGCTGTTTCTCCATTTGGTTACGAAGAACAGATACCGATTATTATTGACGAAGAACTATTGTCAAAAGAAAAACTTGTTTTTGCACCAGGAAGGCCAGATCAAACGATGGTCATCAAAACGATTGACTTAAACAAAATCATCCAGCTACTTAAAATACCGATGTTTTTAATGCCAGCAAATGAAAATAACAACAATCAAACAAAATAGTGCATACTAGGAGCTGTAGCAATATGATAAGATATCCGTTATTAGGTAAAAATACGACGATTGGGGTTATTGCACCATCATCGGGCGTAGCAGAAGAACACCACCTGTTACTAGAAATGGCTTTAAAGAGTATGGAAGAAAAATCTTTTCATGTCGTTACTGGAAAGACGCTGTGGACGCAAGATAAAGAAAAATCAGCTCCAGCAAGAGAAAGAGCAGATGAATTCAATCAAATGATGAAAGATGAGAATATCCAAATGATCTTTCCGCCTTGGGGAGGAGAATTATTGATTGAGATCCTCGATTCTGTCGATTTCGATGCACTACAGCCAAAATGGATAGTAGGTTATTCAGATATTAGTACGTTGCTACTCGCCATCACATTAAAAACAGGGATAGCCACTGCACATGGGACCAACCTTATTGATTTAAGAGGAAATTATTCAGATAAAACGACAGCGATGTGGAAAAGTGTGCTAGAAACAGGCAAAGGAGAATCAATCTTACAGCGTTCTTCTGAAAAATATCAAAAAGAATGGCATCATGAGCAACCGTCACCTTCAGTTTTTCATCTTACTGAACCAACAAATTGGCAAACAGTCAGCGGAGAGGCAGTAAGGATAAAAGGCCGATTATTAGGTGGTTGTATAGATACGATCAGACATTTAATTGGTACACCTTATGGAGATGTCCAAACGTTTAAAAGAACGTATAATGATGGAAAGCCAATCTTGTGGTTTCTAGAAAACTGTGAGCTATCCTCCGTTGATTTAAGAAGATCACTTGTTCAGATGAAACTAGCAGGATGGTTTGAGGACAGCTCTGGTATCATGTTTGGCAGAAGTGCAGCAGAGGATTTGCTAGATTATCGAATGAAGGATGTATATGAAGATCTTTCAAAAGAATTGAACATACCAATCTTGTATGATATTGATTGCGGTCATGTGCCGCCACAACTAACATTGATCAACGGTGCCTACGCAGAAGTATCGGTAAAAGATGGAAAAGAGACTATTTTGCAAACGTTTATTTAATAAAATTTTTTCCTGCCTTGGAGTCTATCAAAGACCAATAAATCTAAATAGAAAAGAAAGTGAAAGAAGCTGACAGTATTTTGTCAGCTTCTTTTTGTATAACATATTAGAAAGTTTAATTATCTATAACTGTCACATCGATTAACTGTTTCACGTCATTTGGGTTGCCTGTAGGAATAGCAACCACAGATGCATGATCAATGATTTCTTGAGTTGTTTTTTTTATGAATGCTGGATCAGAGGCTTGATCTGCAGGTATTTGCCAATGTGAAGGAACTGGATAACTAGTGATCGTTCCGTCGTGGTTACTAGAATACACTAAAATTCCCTGGTAGCCGTATTTTCCAGTAAGCATAACTACGTCTTTTGGATAACCTACGCTCCCTGCATCATAGGGATCGATAGGTGTTCCTGCCGGATAATGAATAACATGTAGTTCAAAATCGCCTGATGCATCTTTAAAAGTATTACCCTTGACAGCCAACCAAACGCGTGCGTACTCAATTTGCAGATCAGAATATCCTGCTAACGGATCTACTGACTGAGAAGACTGTGAGAAGGATGTGTCTGCTGTAGAAGAAAGACTCGTGTCAACTGTACCACTAGATATAGAAGAAGGGTTGGACTCTGAAAGCTTGCTGGTGGTTGAAGATGTATTCGATTCAGAAGAAGCTGATTTCTGTGTACTTGATTTTTCAGCTGAACTAGTTTGTCTGATGGAACTTTTGACTGCGGTCGCAGATGACTCACTAGTTTCTTTACTAGCAGATGTACATCCTACAAGGAATAAGGAGATCGACGCTAAAATAAACCCTAACTTTTTCATATAAAACACCTCGTCACTTTAATTAATACTAGTATAGCATAATTCTAAATTTCTCTGGTTAAAGGAGAAGCAGAGAAAAAATTTCTATACATTGATTAAATCTGTCTTTTATTTATGTATTTAGGGAAATTTCCCATTATATGCTACCTAAGAACTATTATTGAAATCAAGTTTCTTAAAGTGTAATAGCTATTGTAACCGATTTCTTTTATGCTTATACTAAATCTGCGACAAAAGATGTGTATGGAAGGAGTTGACTTATTATGATAATGGAAAAGATTCAACGCTTTGGCGGAGCTATGTTTACACCGGTTTTGCTCTTTTCTTTTTCGGGGATCATGGTGGCTTTATGTATCATCTTTAAAAATCCAATGTTAGTGGGGAGTATTGCTACAGAAGGAACAGCATGGTATTCGATCTGGTCAGTGGTTGAAAGTGGTGCTTGGACCGTATTCAATCAAATGGAGTTGTTGTTTGTTATTGGATTACCTATCGGATTAGCTAAAAAAGCAAGTGCTAGAGCAGTAATGGAAGCATTTGTAGTCTATATTACTTGTAATTATTTCATTTCTACCATGTTAGGCTTTTATAGCGGATTTTTTGGTGTTGATTTTTCTGCCGATCCGGGCGGCGCAAGTGGACTGAAAATGATTGCGGGTATCAAAACATTGGATACAGGAATTATAGTGGCAATCTTGATTTCAGCTGTTGTAGTGTATCTGCATAATCGATTCTTTGATAAAAAGCTGCCGGATTTTTTAGGAATCTACCAAGGGTCATCATTTGTTGTGATTATTAGTTTTTTCATCATGTTACCTATTGCATTTTTGATCTGCCTTATCTGGCCTAAGATCCAGTCGGCAATCAGTTCATTGCAAGGTTTCTTAGCGGGTGCTGGTATATTTGGTGTCTGGCTTTACACTTTTTTAGAACGTATTTTGATTCCAACCGGCTTACACCATTTTATCTACGCACCGTTTGCGTTTGGGCCAGCAGTAGTAGAAGAAGGGATTGCGAGATACTGGATGACACATCTTCAGGAGTTTGCTCGCAGCGAACAGCCACTTAAGCATCTCTTTCCAGAAGGCGGTTTTGCTTTGCACGGGAATTCAAAGATATTCGCTTCTCCAGGTATTGCCGCAGCGTTTTATTTCACTGCAAGACCTGAGAATAGGAAAAAGGTGCTGACGATCCTGATTCCAGCAACTTTGACAGCTGTTTTGGCGGGTATCACTGAGCCATTAGAATTTACGTTTCTATTTATATCTCCACCGTTGTTTGCTATTCATTCACTTTTGGCTGCTACAATGGCGGCAATAATGTATGGTTTTGGTGTGGTAGGGGATATTGGTGGTGGATTTATTGATTTGTTTGTGAAAGTCTGGATTCCATTATTTCAAAACCATAAAGGAATGATCTTTACCCAACTAGTGATTGGTCTAGCTTTTACAGGAATCTATTTTATTGTGTTTCGATACCTGATTATCAAATTTGATATTGCCACTACGGGGAGAGAAGAGAATACCGACGCTGTTAAATTATATACTAAAAAAGATTACAAAGAAAAAGAGAGGAAAACTTCAAAAACAGAAATTGAAAATGTATATGAGAATCAAGCTGCTATTTATTTAGAAGGTTTTGGAGGGGCCGGAAATATTGAAAAAGTCACAAATTGTGCTACACGCTTGAGAATAACTGTAAAAAATGAAATGTTGGTTTTAGAAGATACGATTTTTAAAGAAGGTGGAGCACACGGTGTAGTGAGAAACGGCAATGCTTTTCAAGTAATAGTTGGTTTGGACGTGCCACAAGTACGTGAACAATTTGAACGTTTATTAGAAATAGAACAATAGTTTCACAAAAATCTTAACAGACAAACAGAAAGGGGAATGTTAATATGAAAAAATTTTCAATCACGATTGCCGGCGGAGGGAGTACATTTACTCCTGGAATTGTTTTGATGCTTTTGAAACATCTGGATAGATTTCCTATCCGGCAAATCAAATTTTATGACAATCTGGAGGAAAGACAAACACGTATTGCTTCTGCGTGTGAGATTTTATTGAAGGAAAGAGCACCAGATATTTTATTTACAGCCACTACTGATCCAGAAACAGCATTCACTGATGTTGATTTTGTTATGGCACATATTCGTGTTGGCTTATATGCGATGCGGGAAAAAGATGAAAAAATTCCGTTGAAGTATGGGGTAGTTGGTCAGGAAACTTGTGGACCTGGCGGAATTGCTTATGGGATGCGTTCAATTGGCGGTGTTTTAGAGTTGATAGATTATATGGAAAAATATTCACCAAATGCGTGGATGCTCAATTACTCTAATCCAGCGGCGATCGTGGCAGAAGCGACTCGAAAATTACGTCCTAAAGCAAAAATCATCAATATATGTGATATGCCGGTGGGAATTGAAGAGCGTATGGCTCAAGCTATCGGTTTAGCTTCACGCAAAGAAATGGTCGTACGCTACTATGGCTTGAATCATTTTGGATGGTGGACGGATATCCGAGATACAGAAGGAAATGATTTGATGCCTAAAATTCAAGAATATGTTAGTCAGTTTGGTTACGCTCTACCATCGGAATCTCAAGAATCACAACAAACTGATGCAAGTTGGAAACATACATTTATGAAAGCAAAAGAAGTATATGACATTGACCCAACTACTCTTCCTAACACTTATTTGAAATATTACTTTTATCCGCAAGATGAAGTAGCGCACACCAATCCAGAGTTCACGCGTGCAAATGAAGTGATGGTTGGACGTGAAAAACAAGTATTTAATGAATGTGATCGTATCACTAGTAGTGGTTCAGCAGAAAATACGATACTAGAAATCGATGAACATGCTAGCTATATCGTTGATTTAGCACGAGCAATTGCCTATAACACTCATGAAAGGATGTTGCTGATCGTACCTAATAACGGAGCTATCGAGAATTTTGATGAGTCGGCGATGGTAGAAATACCCTGTATAGTTGGCAGCAATGGACCAGAACCGTTGATACAAGGAAAGATTCCACGCTTCCAAAAGGGATTGATGGAACAACAAGTAGCAGTTGAAAAATTAGTAGTCGAAGCTTGGGAAGAAAGGTCTTATCAGAAATTATGGCAAGCACTGACATTATCAAAGATTGTTCCAAACGCAAAAGTTGCAAAAAATCTACTAGATGATTTGGTGAGTGTAAACCAAGAATACTGGCCTGAATTGAAATAGCAGTATTCCAAATACATCGTGGTTCTCCTCTATTAAAAAATAGTTTCATGTTATTGCATATACTAATAATAGAGGAGGGATAGTATGGAACTAGAAAAATTGATTCATCAACATGCAGAAAAATTAAGCGAACTAGACCGAGGAATCTTGAACTTTATTTTATCGGATCCTAGCTTGATACAAAATTTGAAAATAACTGACTTAGCGGAGAGACTTTATGTCTCAAAATCTTCCATTATGAGAACAACTAAGAAATTGGGGTTTTCTGGTTATTCTGAGTTCAAATATTTTTTACGACATGTAACAAATAAAGAAAATGGGCTTAGAACAAAAGAAGATATTTTTGAAAAACAACTGGAAGATATCCAGCAGACGCTTCATTACATGAAGGCTGTCAACTTAAAGCCAATCCTTCAATGCTTAGACCGAAGTAAGATGATCTATTGCTATGCAACGGGATTTTCACAAAAGAAAGTAATTGATGAGTTTTATAAAATGATGCTAGGTATTGGAAAGAGAGTAATGGTGTTGCCAAATAAGACGGAGTTTGATATGGCCATGCCACTGATAACATTAGAAGATATGGCCATTATTGTTTCTTTGAGCGGTGAAACACATGAGGTCAAAGAAAATCTGACTGCCTTTGAATTACAGAAAATTCCAGTTTTGACCATTACTGCAGCTGGAGATAATTATTTCACACGCCATAGTACTTGTCATTTAAATTATTATTGTAATTGCTTTATCCTTGGAAAAGAAAATAAGCCATTTCAATCATTGATCAGCTTGAGTTGCTTAGCGGATTATTTAGTTCGTGCTTATGGTGTATATACGCTGAGAGAGGAGAGCTAGATGAGAAGAGACAAGATAGAAGGACTCTGGAAACACATTTTACTTGGTTATTGGATAGCCGTAGCTTTCCTTTTTTATTTCTATGCTATATTAATGACTATCAGAATGAATGGAGTGATACATGAAGCTTTTTTCCATAATCCATATATCGCTCTTGGTTCCTTATTTCCTTTTTTAATGTTATTTCAAGCAAGTATTCTTTATTTTTTAGAAAAAAGAACAATTGACATCAGCTTGTTAAGAATATACCTACAATTTACTGTTGTCCAACAAGTTATAACAGGAAATTTAATAGGAGCTCTTTTAGCTTTTCTCTATGTAAGAAGTGGATAGGCTACAATTAACTAGACAGAAAAATTAAGGTGTGTAGACTAGAAGAAAATATACCAGGAGGAATTTTTATGTCTAAGAGAACACGAAGAACTTTTTCACAAGAATTCAAGCAACAAATCG
>NZ_JAPRFV010000027.1:0-8285 GCF_035725965.1 Enterococcus sp. E5-162
ACGGCTACAATAATCACATCCTGCTGAAATTGCTTTCCTTTAAAAGGATTCATCGTCATTCCTCCTGCTATCTTTTTCTATTATTCTACCTTATTTGATAGTAGATTTAAAACTTTGCAACAGAACCCGAAAGATTATTTTGAGGATCTTAAAAAAGTCATATTGGATCGACAATCCTATTGGGAGGAAGTTGATCCAAGGCCACATGCTGTAGGTGTTTTAATCCGTAGGAAAAGATTGTCTTGGTACGAAGAAATTCTTCCTAAAATTGAAGAAACTATTGAAATGTTAGAAGATATTAAGGATAAAAGAAATTATATTGAATAAAACCGAAGAGAAACTAGTGTACTTGTTTACAACAGTTTCTCTTTTTTATTTGTCTAGCTTAATTTTACAATCGGCGCCTATAAAAAACAAGGTAGGAGCGCTCAATATTTATACGTTAATAGTCATAAGTCAAACTATTCTATAAAAGTATAGCGAAAACAAAATAAAAAATAACCCAAAAACTAAAAACCCTCTTTTTTTTGAGTTTCTAGCTTTCGGGTAAAAGTTCACATTCATTAGGACAAAAACTTTTTAGACTTTTTTATCTTTAGTTAGTAAGCTATGGACTCCTCATTTTCAAAAAAGGTATACTTACTTAATACTAAAGTACCCAATAATACTTATCATTAAACTAAAAGTCCCTGCAATTAGAAACCACGTATTTATTCCTAATAAATCAGTCATTGGACCAGCTAATAGCAATCCCAAGGGCATCGCTATACTCATGATGCTGCCATAAAAACTGAAAAAACGGCCCAACTTTTCTGTAGGAATCTCTTCTTGGACATAAGAGTAAAAAGGTATATTAAATTGATTCCCAAAACCACCCATTAAGAAAGAGCAGAACACAAATAGCCAAAAGCCAATAAGATTAACCGATGTAATACCTGACAATACAGTCACTATACTGATTCCTATCAAGCCATAAATACTTTGCTTTAATTTATTCTGTTTTCTATTGAGTTTTCCAATCACTATAGATCCTATAAGCATTCCAAAAGCAAAGACAAACTCAACGATTCCTCCATAAGCAGCTGATAATTTAAAATGACTTGTTGTCATCAATGGAAATAAAGAAGAAAGTGGCAAATAAAAGAACATCACACAAACACCAATAATGGTAACATTCAAAATTTTTCTATTCTGAATAAATTCTTTAAAACCTAATCTTAACTCTTCAAAATAGGGTGTTATTTCCCCAGATACCGCAATTTTTTTTATGTTGATTCTTCCGATAATAATACATGCGATTACCGCTCCTAAAGTATCAGTCATTAAAATGACCCATAATGGTACTATTGAATAAAGAATGGCTCCTATAACTGGACCTAGCATATACGCTCCAGATTGCAAAAATTGATTCCAACTATTGGCTTCCACTAATTCATCGACTGGAACTAAGGTCGGAACGATCGCTTGAATAGCAGGGGTATGGAATACACTTGCCACAGCTCTTAAAAACAACGAAATCAAAATAAACGCTATTTGTGGTTCACTTACTATGATAGAGAGTGAAAGAAGAAGTGCAACAAGCCCGGTAAACAGATCAGCGACGATAACAACTCGCTTTTTATCCATTCTATCAACCCAGACCCCAGCAAAGGGGCCGATAATAAGCTGTGGTAAAAAAGCAAATAGTCCTGCTATTGATAATACTGTACCTGAATTTGTTTGACTTGCAAGCCACCACATCAAAGCGAACTGGACTGCTGAACTGCCAATCAAGCTAATGGATTGACCTAAAATTAATGGAATAAATTGTTTTCGCCAATTTTTTGTTTGGTTCTCCATTAAAGAACGTCTCCTTTCATCAAAGAGAGTTTTTTATCAGTTATTTTCCAAATCTGATCAGCTATTTTTTCTACAAAGTAGTTATCATGAGACGTGAAAATTATTGTCCCAGGATATTGCTTAATGAATCCTTCTAATGCTTCTATTGTTTGGATATCGATAAAATTTGTTGGTTCATCTAAAATTAATACATTTGATGGTCGTACAAATAAACTAGCCATTGAAATCCTAATTGCTTCTCCACCACTCAAAGTATTAACTGGTTTTAAAATTTCTGTTTGTTTGAATCCTAAATTATTCAGAATTGATCTTACAGTATTTTCTGGATAATCAGTTTGTTTCATTAAATAATCAATCACAGGTACTGATCCGGTTAACTTATAATCCATCTGTTTATAAGAACTAAATATCACCTTTTTTGATACAATCATTCCTTCTGCTTCATTTAAAATAGAATGTAGTAATGTTGACTTACCGGTTCCATTGTCCCCGGTAATAGCAATTCTTTTCCCTAATGGAAATTGAAAATCCACATTGTCTAGTAATAGTTTATCTCCTGCATATAAATTAATTGATTGACCCATTATAGGAAAACGATTATAAAGTTCCAATGCCGAACTTGTTGGAAATTGTATAGGTTTAATTGTTTCTTTTTTTTCAATATCTTCCAAGTGATTGACTCTAGACTCTAATGCTTTAGCTGATTTTTGAACAGCTTTTTGCGCACTATCTTTTTGTTTAGAAGATGAAAGTCGATCTGGTTTAATATTTCTTTTTTTATTTTTTTCACTAACACTACTCATTTTTTTTGCTTGTTTTCTTTTTTGTGTTATCGCTTGTTCTAAACGTGTTTTTTCTTTTTCAACTTTTTCAAATCCTCTTGCTTCCTCTAACTTTTTCTGTTCTTTTTGTTTCATATAGTCACTGTAATTTCCAGGATATTCAGTAACCTTTCCATCTTCTATTTCCCATATCTTGTTTACTAACTGATTTAAAAAGTATCGATCATGACTAACGAGAATCATTGTCCCATAATAATAGCTCAATTCATCTATTAATAGTTGTATACTTTTTCCATCTAAATGAGTTGTAGGTTCATCCATTAGTAATCCCATCTTATAATTTGATAGCACTCTAGCTAAACGTAATTTATTTTCTTCACCTCCGCTTAGTACTTCGATCGTATTTCTCGGAATAGTGAATCGACTAATAAGTTCAGCGTTAAGATCATCAAATTCGTATAAATTATTGGTTTCTTCCATCTGTTTAAAGTAATTAAACTCCACAAATCGGTTAACTTCCCCTGAATTTGGTGATAACTTTCCTTGGATAAGATTCAGTAGCGTTGTTTTCCCTTGTCCGTTTCTTCCGACAATGCCAATTCGATCATTCTCATATACAGTTAAATATTTAATGGCTACTAGTTCTTTGTTTCCAAAATTTACTTCTATATTTTTTAATTCTAAAGATATATTTTTCATTATTTTGCACTCCTTAAATTAGGCCGTGCAATCAACAGATTTTTGGGTACACAAAAAAGAGATAGATTTCTACCTCTTTTGACAATTTCCATATCTATATTTTCTTAGATAAATAGAATTTGAAAAATAGACAGATTGCTCCCCTGTTTCTGCCAATATAACAGGACCTTTTGAATAATAGTATTTAATTATTATTTCAAAAGGTTAAACCACAATCTTATAGATGCTGTCATTTTCCAAATTCTCCTTTGTACATCCTATTTGTATACTAGATACTGCTCAAATGAACACGTATCTTTCTACCAACGTCTCATAAAGCTTAAAACATTTTTTTCAAATAGTCAAGTTATGCTCACCTATTATAGGTCAAGATAACTTATAATAGGTGATATGAAAAAAAATACTCTTGCTCCTTTTTCGCCATTCAAGGTAACTTCAATATAACATGAAATTCACATGGCGTTTTTTAGTTAGCGGTGGCTAACTTCATTATATAATCCACCGTAAAAAATATTATTAGTTACATTTGTCATTATAGTCTTAACTTAAGAGTTGTGGCATTGCTTATTACATATGTAATAAGCAATGCGTTTTGTGAAGTAGTACACTTAAATTAACGGGCAGGTTAGTGACATTAGAAAACTGACTGTAAAAAGTACAGTCGGCATTGTCTCATATTATAAAAGCCAGTCATTAGGCCTATCTGACAATTCCTGAATAGAGTTCATAAACAATCCTGCATGATAACCATCACAAACAGAATGATGTACCTGTAAAGATAGCGGTAAATATATTGAATTACCTTTATTAATGAATTTTCCTGCTGTAATAATGGGTAGAAGGTAATTACTATTATTATTGACATTTAAGTTAAACCCAGTAAATGAAGTCCATGGAATAATAGAAAGAGAAAAAGCATTTTCAGGTATAGGTGTTTTGGGAAACAATTTCCCCGAACCATTATATTTCTCTACATCAGAAAGGTATAAATCATAAAACTCTTTGAAGTCATTCTTTACAGGAGTCCAAATACCAGAGAATGTTTTAGATACACTATCAAAAATTGTATAAAGTGGCTCTAACTTATCCCAATAACCTAACTCTCCGTCGCTATTGTAACCAGTTCTAAAAGCTGTATTTGAGTTTATCACCCTTGTCACTAAGAAAATAAATGCAGGGTAAAATTTATATCCTTCTTGTTTTATGTTTCGGTATAAAACACTAATATCAATTTCTGTGGTTATACTAAAAGTCGTTTGTTGGTTCAAATAATGATTAAATATCTCTTTTCTCTTCCAATTGTCTAAATCAATTTTATTAAAGTTCATTTGATATGCCTCCTAAATTTTTATCTAAAGTGAATTTAGGAGGCTGACTTGTCTGCTTTCTTCATTAGAATCAATCCTTTTTTAAAAGTCAGTATTATTGTAACATAAATATACGCCGATTGTAAAATTAAGCTAGACAAATAAAAAAGCCATTCGTGGTACACTCAAAATGTATTTCCGACCAAAGAAAACATAGGAGTGATCACGAATGACCTACACCCATCTTACCACGGATGAATTAGTGATGATAGAGTCTTATTATCACCAAAATATTAAAGTCGCTAAAATTGCTGAGTTCTTGAAACGATCTCGAACACCCATTTATAATGTCATTCATTTCTTGAAAGAAGGCCATACGGCCCTCGATTACTACCAACAATATAAAGAAAATAAGAAACGGTGTGGCAGACAGAAAATCATCTTACCAAAAGAACAACAGACCTATATCAAGGAAAAAGTAAATCAAGGCTGGACTCCTGATGTCATTATTGGACGAAAAGAAATGATCATCAGCTGTTCTATGCGGACTCTTTACCGCCAGTTTAAAGAAAAAGTCTTCGATGAAGCTACACTTCCTATGAAAGGGAAAAGAAAACCCAATGGTCATCAAGAACGCAGAGGAAAACAAGCCTTCAAACGGAATATTGTTGAAAGAAAGACCGATTATCCTGACTTCGAAGAAGAGTTCGGTCATATCGAAGGCGACACTATTGTGGGGGCTCATCACAAGAGCGCCATCATTACCTTGGTAGAACGTCTTTCTAAGGTTATTATTACTTTGAAGCCCGATGGGCGGAGAGCCAGCGATATTGAAGCTACCATGGATCATTGGTTTAATGCCATTCCAAGGCATTTATTTAAATCGATCACTTTTGACTGCGGAAAAGAATTCTCTAACTGGAAAGCTTTAAGTAACCAACACGACGTTGCCATCTATTTTGCTGACCCAGGAACACCTTCGCAACGTGGTCTGAATGAACATTCCAACGGTCTCTTGCGAAAAGACGGATTGCCTAAGGCGATGGATTTCAATCTGGTGGACCAAAGTTTCATTTCTTCTGTTGCAGACAAACGAAACAACATCCCTAGAAAAATATTGAATTACCAAACGCCCTTGGAAGTATTTATGAGTTACATGAATAAAGATATTTTGTCTAGCTTAATTTGACAAATCAAAAAATTAAAAAAGGGATAAAAAATATGAAGATCGAATGACTTATCATGTAATCATGAATAATTTGAAGTAAGAGGAGCTAATCAAGAAGATATCTGAAGAAAAAGATGTGGCAAGAGATACTGTGTATAAGATTAAGAAATAATTTGAGATAAAGGAATAAAAAGAAATTATTACTTTTATTGTAACCAAGGAATAAATTAAATAATTAAATTTATAATATTAAAATAACTATCGTATAGAATTCATAAGGAATAATCACTATAATATGAGTAAGAGTATTATAATCATTTTATGGAGGGATTGTCTTTTTGAAGAATAAATTGGTTTCATATGCAATAATGACTGTAAATAATCGATATAACAGAGATTATTATTCTCTTTTTATACCATTTGTTGCAGAAACAATTAGATTAAAAGAATTTAAATACATAACACCGCAGATAATAAAAAAAGAAATTCAAGAAAAATATGACTTAGAAATTCCAACTGCTGTAATAAATCAAATATTTAATAAACTCGACAAAGAAAAACTTATTGAAAGAAAATATTATGCGGATCAGAAGAAATACTTATATCATCCTAATTACGAATTAATAGATACATCTAAATATAACATGAGTCAGACTACAGAATTTGAAGATAAATATGATGATTTAATACTAGAATATTGTAGTTATATTCAATTAGAGCATAAGATAACAAAAGATTCAGCTGAAGCTGAGAATGATATTTACAGTTTTATTGAACAAAATGAAATTGAATTTTTAAATGAAATAGATAAAAGAGACCCTGATTATCAATTTTATGTTTCTCCTAAAGAGGAAATTAAATCCTTTTACCTAGTTGCAAGTTTTATTAATCATTCGAAAAAGAACAATAATAAAATTTATAGCTTCCTCTTAGATATCGTTAAAGGAAACATGTTAAAGGATGTTCTTTTTTTTGATGGTATAGACGCATTACAAGAAAATTTTAAAAAGACTAGAATTTATTTTGATACTTCGTTTATGTTATACGCTTTAGGCTTTTCGGGTAAAGAAAGGCAAGTTCCATGTTTGGAATTAATAGATATGTTAAGAAAAAATGAAGCTCAATTATATTGTTTTAATCATAATGTAGATGAAATGACAAATATATTAACATGGACGAAACACAATTTGTACAAAGGTAGAGATGGGCATGATACTATAAAATTTTTTATTGATTCAGGTTACGCTCCAGAAGATATCGATATAATGATACATTCTATTCCTCAAAAGTTATTAGAAGAATTAAATATAAATATAGATTCAGAAGAATATACTGATAGTAGAATTTCTACCGAATTATATGAATATTTTACTGATGAAGCGGGATTAGCTGACGTATTAAGAGATAGTCTAAATTATAGGAAAGATTCTTTTGAACAAGCTTTAAATAATGATGTAAAAACAGTTAGCATGATTCTTAGAATGAGGAGTGGATATAAAACTTTAAACATTGAAGATTCTAAAGCTTTATTTGTAACAACTAACAAGACATTTGCAAAAACAGTCAGAGATTTTATGAAATCAACAGAAGTTAATTATATCCCTCCTGTATTGTACGATAGTATGTTAACCAATTTAGTTTGGTTAAAGGACCCTGGTTTGGCTCCTGATTTTCCACAGAAAAGGTTAATTGCTAATTGTTATGCTGCAATAACACCTACAGAAAGATTTTGGAAAAAGTACCTAGATGAAAGCGAAAAACTTTTTAATAAGGAAAAAATTATTACAAAAGAAGATTTGATAATTTTAAGGTATGCTAGCTTAGCTGAAAAAATAATAATGGACGAAACCAAGGGCGATGCAGAATTGATCGATTCAGAGACAGTAGAGGGCGTATTGCTTAAAATTGAAGAATTAAAAAAGAAAGAACTGGATGAACAAGCTAAAAAACATAAAGATGAAATACTTAATTTAAAAATGGAAAACGAGCGTAAAGATAAA
This sequence comes from Enterococcus sp. E5-162, assembly GCF_035725965.1. Lineage (NCBI taxonomy): Bacteria > Bacillati > Bacillota > Bacilli > Lactobacillales > Enterococcaceae > Enterococcus > Enterococcus sp. E5-162. Next base: position 7,796 of record NZ_JAPRFV010000027.1, read on the forward strand.
CTTATTAATAATATTAAAAAGGAAGAGAGTGAAAGAAAAGAAAATAAAGCAGAAAAAATAGCTAATTTAATAATTACAATAGAAATATTGGTTTTAGCTACCATTATTGGGGTAATATCCTTTTATGCACTAGATAAAGTAAATGTCTCTAATAATGTTCACTGGATATTTAGTCTGATTTCTGGGCCGTTCCTAGCAGTACTAGGATTTTTAGGAAATCATTTTAAAATATTTGACTTAAACCCCTATTTAGAATTACAAAAGAAAAAAATAAAAGTCTTTTTATATAAGTCATAAATTAATACTAACAAACTTAAACCAGTAATATAAGTAATGGCAAAGTATTCCCACTATTGTTAATTTGGTTCTGTTGCAAAGTTTTAAATAAAGAATAAAATCCCTTACGGTATCTATGATTTAAGCTGGGATTCCCAATAATACCTTGATTTCAGTACAGACCGAAAACCCGAAGAGAGTGCCTTCTTTTCGG
>NZ_JAPRFV010000028.1:0-4787 GCF_035725965.1 Enterococcus sp. E5-162
ATTTTGATGAACGCATATGTAGTCCTCATTTCTTGGGAGTTTTGAGACTACTATATGCGTTTTTTTGTTGATTTACCAACATGTTTAGACATTTTCCTCTAGGAAAAAATTAACTAGCACCACGGGTAATACTGTTTGTTTTAGTAGTCCAATATACACATCGGCTTCTTTGTCATAAACAACTACCTTACACGGTAAAAAGTAGCCAACTTCAATACGTTTTTCCAATACTTCTTTTGCTTGTTTTGGATTACATATTTCTAATACCTCAAAATTTGTAGGGAAATCTAACCCTTTAGATTTAATTTTTCTTTAAAATTAACTTGATACAATACACCAAATTCTCTTTCTTTGAGTTTCTCAATGAGTGCTTCTGTTGCCGCTTGGAATGATTTAGTTGTTTTAACTTCATACATAAAGTTCACTTATATTCCTCCATTTTTCATTTCATGTATATTTTGTGGAATCGACTTTTTTAGAATCTGCTTTGAATATTTTATCTATTAAAGCTTCTTTGATAATAGTGTCCATGATTTGGAATTCTTATTGGATAGAAATTTCTTTCTAGAACATGATTTCGTCGAAAGTTCTCATTGGTTGAGGATAGGCATGTTCAAAACAATCAGTCCGATATCCTTTTAATCCAGTTGCTGCACTATATAAAAAATTTCATCATAGTTTCGCCCTAGTCGTTCCAAAGATTCGATGACAAAAATATCCTTCTTCCTTAAAAAATGAAGTTCTTTTTGCAATTATTCTCGTGAGGTCTTCTTTTAACTACATAAAATTGTAACCACTGGTTTTAAGAGTAGTGTATCATCCCAAATCATATAATTAATTGACTGCGATTGTTATAAAACTCACGGTAAGCCATATAACTAGCAATAAATGAAGAAATCGCAGTAACTGAAATCAACATAAACATCACAACAATTTGGTAACGAATCGCTTGAACAGGATCAATTCCCGCAAAAATCAACCCTGACATCATACCTGGTAGGCTGACAAGTCCAACCGTTTTTGTTCGGTCAATAGAAGGAGCCATGCCCGTTTTGACGCTTTCTCTTACAATACTCATGGACGCTTGTTTTTTATTGGCTCCCAATGCCAATTTTTCCAATACCTGTTGGCGTTGGTCCGTAAATTTTGAATTCAAAGACCGATAGGTCACTCCAATCGCAGTCATGGCGTTGCTGGCAATCATGCCTGTAATTGGAACGATTTGGGAAGGGGTCCAGTCAATGACTCCTGAAAAAACAAGAATGAGTAAGGACAAGGCTGTTCCTACTCCAATAGCCGTCGTTGAAATTTTAAAAGAGCGGTTGATCCCCTCACTGCGTGTATGGGCGTTATAAGAAGCGTTGAACACAATGAACAAAACCATCGCTAAAGTGAGAAAGTTGTTATCCACTCGTAATACGTAGCTCAATACATATCCAATAAGGAATAATTGAACGACAGCGCGAATTCCCGCAATAAAAATGTCGTTTCCTAATCCCAATTTCTCTTTGTAATCAATCAACAAGGCAACTATCAAGAGGACAGAGGATAAAAGCAAAGAAAGATTACTGATTTCCAAATTGTTTGTCATTTCGATTCCTCCATTTTTCCACCTTTGATAGTAATCAGACGAGAAGCTTGGTCGATTTCTTCCTGGTTGTGAGTGACGGCCAACACCGTAGTTTGTTGGTCTTTCATCATGTCTCGGACTAAATCAAGGACAATCGCTCTGTTTTCTTGGTCCAATGAACTGGTAACTTCATCCAGGAGCAACACTTTCGGTTGATACATCAAATTTCGGACCAATGCAACCCGTTGTTTTTCCCCTCCTGATAGTTCCTTGACCTCTTTCGATAAGTAAGTTTCAGGTATTTGAACTCGTTCTAACAATTTTTTTGCACGTTCCCGATCAAATCCTTCTTCTCTTATGCGGGCAGGAAAAGACAAGTTCTCTTGAACTGTCTCATCGAATAGAGAAGCGTTTTGAAAGAAATAAGAGACTTCTTTTCTATACTCCACAGGATCGATTTTTTGCAGATCCGTACCTCGATAATAAATTTTTCCGGAAGTTGGGGAAAGCAGCGTACCAATTAATTTCAAAAGGGTACTTTTTCCACTTCCAGAAGGACCAGAAAAAACAATCACTTCCCCTTTGTTTACTGTAAAAGAGATATCTTGAAGGATTTGGTTTCCGTTTGCCTGAAAACCAACCTTCTCTAATTGAAACAATGAATCACTCATACCACTTCTCTCCTTTATAAAAAAGACCTGCACCAGTGGACCATCCCATACGGGTGCAGGGCTTTTGTTTCATCCTAGTGTACCTCAGTGTTCGTTTGGATCGTTTTTGGCGTCTTCATGAGTAGGGTGAACCGTTCCTTCAAGGTGATCTGGACCAGCATAAATGGTATACAGTCTGAGCGGCTTATCACCGGTGTTTTCGATGTTGTGCCACATGTCCGCCGGAACAAATACGGCGTCATCATCCATCACTTTTTGTTGAACATGTAAGTTATCTTTAGAAGGCCCCATTTTACACACTCCTTCTCCTTCTTCAATACGGATAAATTGGTCAATGCCTTCGTGCACTTCCAAACCGATGTCATCGCCCGGTTGAATGGACATTACGGTGACTTGCAGTTTACTGCCTGTCCAAATGGTCGTCCGGTAATTATCATTTCCTGTGGTGGCGTCTTCAATATTAATGATATACGGCTTCTTCCCATGATCCTTGTAGTCTATTTCCATCTTCCATTCCTCCTAGTCTTTGTACTGAAACAATGATACCTACTTCTTATTTATAATAATTCTAATTAATGGTACCACATCTAAAAATTCTATGCAAAAAAATTGGCTTTTTGGAGAGCGATTCTAAACAAAGACCATATAACGCGCAATTACAATTGGTACCCCTTAATCCTCAGCACATAAAGGAAAAAATATGGAATCAAAAAATAACCGATATGTACTCTGGTTATGACTTGAATCAGGGAGAATTTCAGAGACGACACATCATATTTTTTAGTTTACACTTGTAAACTAACTAGCGTACATTAAGTTTATGCTCACTATCAAGCGTTATCAATCTTTTAGACTCTTATCAATTTCGAAAGAAAGTAGCAAGGTTATTGATTGTGACTGTAAAAGTGGGGTGTTCCTATAAGCACATTAAACTATCTTTTCTAATTTATCATGCTATTTAAATTCTGTTTTTTCATGAGAATTTTTGTCCAAAACTTGTTAAAATGCTTTTAAAAAATACTTACATACACAATCCCCAAAAGACACTAATGTCATTTCAGTCAAAAAAGATACCGCAGAAAATTTCCACCTGAGATTCAATACGATATTACTCTCTTGACAGCCAGCTTAATTCCTTAGTTGAATAGATTATTAAAGTGCACAAAAAAACAATGCGGCGTTTGTTATATTTTCTGGTATAAGCGATGGTGCTATAAACTTTTTTGCAGATTAAAAATCATATGAATTTAACTCCAGTAATAAGAGTTTAAGTGCCAATGCATGCATGATTCTTTCAATTTCCGTTTTATGAGTAGACAGAGCGATTCCTTCATTGCATTGGAAAATGAGTTTGTTTCTCGTAATATGTATGCTCTCATTTTTGGTTGCATAGTATTCTCTCCATTCGTCTTCATACATAAGAACGCCTCCTTTGATCATCCTATATTTAAGTCCTTCGTTATTAATATACGTAAAAAGTTGGTATTTTATTTTTATTTTCTCTCTCTTTAAAAAAACTGAAAAAAGAGCGGTTTACAGGCATTTTCATGGATAGTTACCCATAGATCAATCTGAAATGAGCGTAGAACTTCCCTCTCAAACACTGGTTTTTTAGAGAAATACGAAATATTAGGGTTATTTGCAGAATAGCTACTTATTCTTACAAAGCAACAAGCGAGCAAAAGAAAAATTCCTTTCAAGCGTTTTTTGGCGGTACACTATTTTAGCGACAGGCAAGCTAGCAAATATTTTTTACAACTGGTTTGACTGTCGGCGACGACAGCCCACAGCCAAAAATAAAGAAGTCAAGGACTGTGAGGGTGGAGATTTTTTGGTGGTCTGCCAAAAAATACTTACCCGTTCCTTGACTTATTTAAGTGTTATTCAGTTTTAGGCTATTACAACTGGGTGACTGAGACGATTTTGGGGGCTTGCCCCTTTTTTCCAAAAGGGGCAAGGTCTAGATCTTGTGTTTTTATTTTTTTGGAAATTCAAAAGCTAATTTCATTTCGTCATTCAGTGTTAACTTTGCCGAGAAATTGCTTCCTTTTTTACTTTTGAACCCTTTGATTAAACTCGTTTCTCTTTTGCTTAATAAATCTTGGACATTTTTCTTTGTGAGTGCTTTTTGGCTCCATCTTTTAGGAAGCGTAAATTTGCACCGTATTTCCGCCCTAGCCGTTCAAATCGGTCGCTACCACCATTCAGAAACACGTGCGGTAATGGTTACACGTTGCTGTCTCCTAGCATTAGTTATTGCAGCGGCTAATGCTTAACCTTTCTACTTTATCGATAATTTAATATCAGGCAGCTTGGCTCCTACCTCTGATACTATTCGTATGTCTTACAAACAGAATCGTACCAAGCTTTATATTAGTTTTATGGATAGGCTACAATTAACTAGACAGAAAAATTAAGCTGTGTAGACTAGAAGAAAACATACCAGGAGGAATTTTTATGTCTAAGAGAACACGAAGAACTTTTTCACAAGAATTCAAGCAACAAATCGTCAATCTTTACTTAGCTGGAAAGCCACGTGTAGAAAT
>NZ_JAPRFV010000029.1:0-4418 GCF_035725965.1 Enterococcus sp. E5-162
CTCTAGTATTTTTTTTATTTGTCGCAAAAAATGTTACAAATAGGATCACAATAAATATTCCTGCGAATACAAAAAATGGAGCAGTCAAATTTGTACTTCTTGTTAGAAATTGTGCTAATTGCATAGCAATAGGAGCTATAAAATTACCAATATTACAGCCAATAAAAATCAATGAAGTAGCAAAATTAATTGTATTCTTTGTAGTGACTTTATCTAAGTTACTAAAGATAAATGGGAAGCACCATGATCCTGTTATACTTGATAAAAATAAACCTGTTAGCAGGAACGTCATATTACCGTTTGACACAGCAATTAACAAATTTGAAATTATAAAGAATATAATTCCCAAGTATAGGGTTCCTTTTCCTATCCACTTATTTATTGGTCCAAACATAAATCCTGCTAGTATTCCTAAGATAGGCATTAGAGCTAAATAGTTACTAGCATTAAAGTTTACCCCTTTAATTTCAGTTGCAATTGATGCAAATCGTACAGAAATAGCAATACTATTCATTACGAGTAAGATTGCAAATAGAACTAGGGCAAAAACCATTGGATTCATCTTTTCTTTTACATGATTTTCAGGTATGTCACTATTTTCATCTCTAATTTCAGGAACTTTTAGCGCGAATAAGAGAGCTACAGGAAACGCAATTGCATAGACTAAAAACGAAGCCGTCCAATTAATGTTCACTAAAACTCCAGCAAGAAAAATAAGGATTGTCTGACCTAAAGCTTCCATTGAATTTCTAATACCTAATAGCGTTGCTCTAGTATTGCCAGAGTATAAAGAGCTGATATATGTCACAGCCAATGAATTATATACTCCTAAACCGGCACCTAATATTACTCGACTAATAAGAACGGTTTGGAAGGTAGCTGTAAATACTGGAATAATTCCTCCTATACCAGCTAATAATAAACCTAAAATTATTGTCTTTTTCATTCCTATTCTTTTGGCAAAGTAACTAGATAATAAGATAAACAAAATAACAGTTATACTTGGTGCAGTTCCTAAAAGTTCACTTTGACTTTGTGATATCCCCAAAGACTGTTTCATTTGTGGAATAACACCATTAATTGCTTGAGAGCTTGTTAACATTAGTGAAATACTTAAGATTGCTCCTTTTTGAAGTAAGCTTTTTTGGTTATTCATCTCTACTTTTCCTCCTGTGTTATAACCCAAATCTTGGAATCAAAATCAAATGTTTCTGGGCGTCGATTCTGATCATTTATTTGTCCACTAGATGCATCTGAACAGACTAGTCCTGCTCTCATCAATTCCATTCCAGATCGCAAACTATTTTGTCCTACATTATAAAGTCCGTCATTATCTAACCCTTTTAATTTCAGTCGGCGGTAAGGAGCATTTACCTCATTTAATGTTTTATAATGAGCAACAATAGCCGTTTTCTTATCATGACTAACAACCATCCACGCGGTTTGATTATCATCATCGAATGGTGATAATAGTCTATAAAAAGTACCATTATGAATTATGGTTCTATATTTTTTATAAAAGGCAATTTGTTCTTTTACAATCCTCAAATCGCCTTCACTTAATTCATTTAAGTCAAGCTCATATCCAAATGCACCAAAAAAAGCTACATTTCCTCTAGTTTTTATAGGTGTTATACGGTTTGTTTGATGATTTGGAACAATTGATACATGAGCACCAATAGACGAAAGAGGATACAGCATACTAGTTCCATATTGAATTTTTAACCTTTCAATTGTATCTGAATCATCACTAGCCCAAGCTTGAGGTGCATAGTGAAGCATTCCAGGATCAAAGCGCCCACCACCTGATGAACAAGACTCAAATAGTATGTTAGGATATTTTGTTATAAGTTTTTCATATAAGCGATATACGCCTAGTACATATCTGTGGAATACTTCTCCTTGTTGATCTGCTGACAAGTGACTGTCAAATACATCAGTCAATGGACGATTCATATCCCACTTAATGTAATCTAAGTTTGATTCATCAATGATTTTACACATTTGATCGAAAATATTTTCAACAACCTCATCTAACCCAAAATTTAATACATATTGGTTCCTACCATGATTAGGTTTTCGATTAGGTGTAGAAATAATCCAATTCGGATGTGTGCGATATAACTCACTATCCTTATTCACCATTTCAGGTTCAAACCATAAACCAAATTTCATACCAAAACTACGAATTTTTTCTGAAAGGCTGCCGATTCCTCTAGGTAGTCTTTTAGGATTTACATGCCAATCTCCTAATCCTGCACAATCGTTTTCTCTTTCTCCAAACCAGCCATCATCTAATACAAATAATTCAATACCAACATCAAATGCTTTTTTAGCAATATTTACCAACTTTTCTTCGTCAAAATCAAAATATGTTGCTTCCCAATTATTAATTAAGACAGGACGGTCTTTTTCTCGCCACTTACCACGAGCTAAGCGTTTTCTAAATAGTTGATGAAAAGTTTGACTCATGGCATTTAAACCCTTACTTGAATAAACCAGAATCGCTTCTGGTGCTGTAAATATTTCTCCTGGATTGAGTTTCCAATTAAATCCAAATGGATTGATGCCAACTTGTAGTCTAGTAACATCCCATGTATCTACTTCTGCTTGAATTAAGAAGTTTCCTGAGTAAACTAGTGCTGCACCAATAGCTTCTCCTTGATTTTCATCAGTATTTTTTCTTTTTAAAGTAACAAATGGGTTATGCTGATGGCTTGAAATACCTCGAGTAGATTCGATTGATTGAATTCCTTGTTGTAAAGTACGCGACTTAATAGTTCTTTCTCTACCCCAAGCACCAGATAATTGTTGCCATTCATAATTTGCATCGGGTAAATCCAATGATAAACTGCTAATATTCTCGATTATTTGAATATCTTTTCCTTTATTCATAACTCGCGCGCTACGAGTAATAACAGGATAATCTCTATAAATTGTATATAATAATTCTACTTGAACATTTGTAACTGAATCTAAAATATAAACTTTCAATGTTTTGCTTTCATCATTATTATCAACATAGGTAGCAGGTAAACCTTCTAGTTTAGGTTTTCCTTCTTCCACTTCGTACCCTTGATAGACAAAATCTGATAAGCGAGAGCCATTTTTCTGTAGTAATGAAATAGCAGGATGTCTAAAATCTGTTGTACCATATTCAGGAAATTCTTGTTTTAAGTGCTCTAACGAATATAGCAAATCGTTTTCATTTCTATAGGTTGTCATAGGCCGATGATGCATCTCAATTAGATGACTATAGTCATTATCTGGTAAGTTCTCACCATAATATAAATGCAATAATTTACCATCTTCCGATATCTTAAAAATGTAACTTATCTCCTGATTAAACAAATGAAATTGTTGGTTTTCTGATCGATAAATAATATTCATTTCATTATCCTTATACATAAGCTCTCCTCCGTTTCTTTATTGCATTATAAAAAACGCTCACATAAATAGTAAGCGTTTAAAGTAACGAATATTTATCAAAATCAAATGTTTAGTTTATTCACCATTAATGATTCCTAGACCTAATCTACGTTTTCGATATACTCCCGGTGAAACACCATTTGCTTTCTTAAAGGCTTTAGAAAAAGATTGTACTGTTGAGAATCCTATCTTGTCACTGATTTGCTGGATTGAATATTCAGTTGATGATAACAGATCGTTTGCAATAGAAATTTTGATTTCACTAATATACTCTTTTATTGATATTCCCATATCATTCTTAAACAATCGTGATAAATAATTTTCGTGTATCGATAGACTGACAGCAATATCTTTAACAGATAATTTTTGATACGCATTCTCACGTATTATTTCAATTGTTTGACGAACAAAAGGATTCATCTTTTTAGTAATTATCCCTTCGTTCAGATAACTAGCTGAATTTAAGAGGAGTTCTAAAAATTTATAAACTTGTTTTTGTCTGGACAATTCACTGACTAGATTGTCCTGATCATACGATAAAGTTTCAAAAATTAATCCTTTAAATGAATTTAAATTTTCGACTTTAAAGGTAAGATGATTCTTTCCAACACCAATTTCTTTTAGATAGTATTCTACAAGATTGCCACTTAAACCCAACCATACATATGACCACGGATTTTTTTCATCTGCTTGATAAAAAGTAGATACTCCTGGTGGGATAACAAATCCTTGGCCTTTCTTCAGAAAATATTTTTGATCATTAATTGAATAATAGCCTTCACCTTCTAGCAATATGTGTATTAAGTATTGTTCTCGAATAGCTGGTCCAAAACTATGTCTAGGTTCTGTTTTTGAATACCCACAAAAATTAAAGTAACAATCTTTCAGCTGAGTGTTAGGTTCTGTTACTAAATATAGAGAATTTTCCATATCCACCCTCCTATGTTAGATTTGGATAATTTTTGTTTTATTATGTTTATATTATTACA
>NZ_JAPRFV010000030.1:0-4369 GCF_035725965.1 Enterococcus sp. E5-162
ACGGCTACAATAATCACATCCTGCTGAAATTGCTTTCCTTTAAAATGACTCATCGTCATTCCTCCTGCTATCTTTTTCTATTATTCTACCTTATCTGATAGTAGATTTAAAACTTTGCAACAGAACCTTTTATAGGTACCTCACTAGTAGGAATATACGTTTGAGTTACACATCTTAACACTAATCATATCGCTTTTTCCGATAGTGACTAGGAGAAATTCCATACTTCTTCTTAAACACTTTGGAAAAATAGGAAAGGCTGTTGAAGCCTACTTTTCTAGCTATTTCTTCAATCGACCAACTGGTAGAATAAAGCAATTCTTGGCACATAGATACCCTAAAATCATTAATATATTCCTTCAAACTCGTGCCCACTTGTTTTTTGAAAAGTTGAGATAAATAGGACCGATTGATAGAGAGCTCCAGTGCGAGGTTATTAACGGATAAATCTTCTGTATATCTTTCCTTGATAATAGCAATACACATTTCCACGTATTTTGATTGGTTTGTTAAGTGGTGTTCAAAAGCTGATAATGAACGAACGTCTTCAACATAATTATCTGATTGAATGAATCCTAAAATTGTTAATAGTTGTCCATTTTTCATTAATTCATTCATCTCAGGTTGAGTGTTCATTTTTTCTAAAATAAGATCAATTTCAGAAAGAACCCTACTGGAAAGCGATCGAACAACTATTGGATGACTCAAGCCAATTGACTGTAAAAGCTGCCTGCAATTTTCCCCATCAATCCCTATCCAAACATAGGCCCAAGGATCTATTTGATCGGCTTGATAGAAAACCATTTGATTAGGTTCAATTAGGAAAACATCTCCTCTACTCAACGAATAACTTGCATTTCCTATCTTAAAAATACCTTTTCCATGAAGTACAAAATGAATAATAAAATAGGGTTTTGTTCCGGGGCCATAATAATGTAAGGGTTGACATTCTGACCGTCCAAAGAATTTAAACTGGAAATCCTTCCAAATCGTTAGATCCATCCGATTCATTTCAATTTTTTCCAAAAAGAACCACTCCTTTCAAACAAGTTTACAAAAAACAGGAACATTATTACAAATAATATATAACAAAAGTACAAATAGTGTCAACAATCGCAGATAGCGCTTTCAAAAAACTGGCTTTACAATGTGTATAGAAATTAATTTCAAGAAAAAATGAAAGAGGTTAAAAAATGGAAGACATCAAAATTTTAGAAAAATCATTAACTGAGAGAATAACGATCCCTGCTGTATCAAATGAATACTGGTATGGCGGCTGTGTCATGGATGGTCCCCAATATCCCTTCTCAGTGGAGTCAGGATACACCTTAGAAATGATCACTTTAGATACAGTGAACCAATTTGCTCCAACTTTTGTATCCACAAAAGGTAGAGCAATCTGGAGCGAAAAAGCCTTTAATCTATATTCAGTCGGTAACAATTTTGAAATTTCAGCAACTGCGGATGTCTATTTGTACGAAGGTGGCTCATGCTTAAAAGATGCTCAAAAAGTAATAAGTAAAGAGGTCTACACACTTGGAGAGATGCCTCCAAAAGAATTCTTTGAAATGCCCCAATGGAATTCTTGGATCGAACTACTTTATAAGCAAAATGAAGAAGATATTCTAAAATATGCAAAAGGAATCATAGACAACGGCTTACCTGCTGGAATCATCATGATTGATGATTTATGGGCGGACTATTACGGACGCTGGAAATTCTCAGAAAGAAAATTTCCTCATGCAAAAGAGTTGATTAGCACATTACACGAAATGGGCTTCAAAGTAATGGTTTGGGTGTGTCCATTTGTTACACCCGATACGCCAGAATATCACCAATTAAGAGACGATAATATGCTAATCAAAAATAAAGACGGTAAACCTGTTATTCGAGAATGGTGGAACGGTTACAGTGCCGTACTTGATTTGAGTAATCCTGAGACCTACGCGTGGCTTAAAAATGAATTAATGAGTCTGCAAGACGACTTTGGTGTTGATGGATTTAAGTTTGACGCTGGCGACCCGCGTTTTTACAGTAATGATGATATTTCTTACATGGGTTTAAGCTCTCTTGAGCAGGTTGAACTATGGTCTAGATTCGGATTAGAATTTCCTTTTAATGAATACCGAATGAATTATAAAAATCAAGGTGCACCATTAGTGAATCGTTTACAAGATAAGGAATTTGAATGGGGAAAGAATGGTCTGTCAGAATTGATTCCCTCAACGTTGGCTCAAGGGATGCTGGGGTATCATTTTAGTTGTCCCGACATGATTGGCGGGGGTGAATATCTAAGCTTTTTAGGAAAAACAGAACTCGATCAGGAATTGATTGTTCGTTCCGCACAATGCTCAGCGTTAATGCCTATGATGCAATTTTCTGTTGCTCCATGGCGTGTACTGGATCAAGAGCATCTAGATCTTTGTAAAGCAGCAGCCAATAAGCATGTTGAATACTCTGAATATATCATTGAATTAGCAGAAAATGCTGCTGAAACAGGTGAACCAATTGTGCGTCCTGTGGCTTATGACTATCCTGAAGCGGATCTTCGATATTCAAATACACAATTTATGCTAGGCTCAAAAGTCTTAGTTGCACCTGTATTGGAAAAGTCTGCACAATTTAAAGAAGTTTATTTGCCAAGCGGAAAATGGAAAAATGTTCTGAATCAAGAGGTGTTTTCAGGTCCTACTATTGAAAAAATTGTCGTGGACTTAAAAACAATTCCTGTTTTCGAAAAAGTCGAAGAATAAAGGAGATAGTAATTGTGTCAGAGAAAAAACAATCAATAATGACCAAATTAGCGGTCCTTTCAATCTCGTTAATTTTAATGAGTGGACCAGCGATCAATGGCAGCCTGCCTTTAATGAAAGAATCGCTAGGCATAAGTCAATCTCAAGTAGAGCTGTTATCAACAATTCCTAACTTTGCTGTGATTATTTTCATCACTCTTTCAAGTTTTATCGCCAATAGGATCGGTCTGAAGAGAACGGTTACCATCGGACTGCTCATCGCAGGTATTGGTGGGGCAATGCCTCTATTATTTCCTACTTACCAGGTCATATTTCTTTCGAGGTTTTTATTAGGTGCGGGGTATGGTTTATTCAATTCGCTAGCCGTAAGTGTCATCAGTACACTATTTAGTGGGGATACTCGTGCAACGTTACTCGGAATCAGAAACTCCACTGAGAGTATAGGGCAAGCAATTTTTACTGCCTTAGCCGGACTGTTGCTCATACTTGGTTGGCGTTACAGTTTTGCAATTTATTTGATCGCTTTCCCGATTTTATTGTTCTTCATCATTTTTGTACCAGATGTGAAAGATGAAAAAGTAGTATCAGAAGAAAAGCAGGTTAAAGAAAAATTACCTGCCTCAGTATATTTCTTCGTATTGTTTGCAATAGTTTTGGTGATGAATAGCTATGCAATTACTGTTAGATTTCCTTCTTTGGCGGCCGAAATAAATGGCATGAATTATAATGCTAGCGGATATTTAGCATTGATGCCAATTATGGGAATTGTTACTGGATTTATATTTGGAGCAGTGAACAAAGTTTTAAAGAAAAATACTGTGATTCTTGGATTGTTGTTAAATATCATAGTCAATCTTCTCATAGGGTTTGCCAGCGGAAATTATGCGATACTTTTAATCGGTTTATTTCTATCAGGCGTTCCCAATGCCTTTTGTTTTCCATATATTTACAATAGCCTTGGCACAATTACCAACAGTAAAAAAAGTCTTAATCTATCCACTTCATTAGTATTAATCGGCTGCAATATTGGAGGATTCATTTCTCCAGTAGCGATGGAAGTCATTCAAAAAGTCACAGGGAGCAATGACTTAGCGGCTCCATTTCCGATTTTTATTGGTTTGATCCTATTGATTTTACTAGGTGTACTATACTTGAATTATGCTCCAAAAAAAAATCCTATAAGTAAGCTAAGTAATAGCAAAGTAAACCGTATGAATAAATGAGGCTGTGACATAAGTCGTAATCCTTAATCGAACAAAAATTGGCTCCCAGAAATCATCTACTGATTTCTGGGAGCCAATTTTTATGTACTCAAGGTGCCAAACCATTTCATTGCGGCTAACTTTCTCATATTTAATGCCATGATAAGGAACTCGATTTAACACAGGGGGAAGTGGCTGAAAAACTGTACGTGTCTCGGCAGGCGGTATCGAATTGGGAGTTGGGGAAAAATTACCCAGACTTGGAGACGATCGTCGCGATCAGCGAGCGGTTCTGTTGCAAAGTTTTAAATCTACTATCAGATAAGGTAGAATAATAGAAAAAGATAGCAGGAGGAATGACGATGAGTCATTTTAAAGGAAAGCAATTTCAGCAGGATGTGATTATTGTAGCCG
>NZ_JAPRFV010000031.1:0-2990 GCF_035725965.1 Enterococcus sp. E5-162
TAAAAACTGCGCTTCATATTGTTTAAATTCAGCAACGGATAGACCAAATACCCGAAAACCATAGTCAAAATGAGCAAAGACATCTGCTTCTATAACAACTAGTGCTTCTGAAAGTTGTGCAAAATACAGAGGAATCACAATAGCAGGATCCATATCTTTGACTTCGTCATCTAAATAATCAAATTGACCATTATGATGCACACTGAGTAATTTTAAATCGTAATCTTTATCGGCTAAATAGTCGATGATCCGATCCTTTTCAGAAGCGATGTAACCGATTTCGATGCCTTTTAAAACACGATTGCCAAAACGCTTATTTAAGCTATCGATTGTTTGACTGTACATTTCATAATCGGGGATATCATCGACTTTAGTAACAGGATTGGCTAAGTCAAAATGTTCAGTTGTCACGACGTAACCATCGTAGTTTGTTAAATAGTCCTCATTTCTTGGGAGTTTTGAGACTACTATATGCGTTTTTTTGTTGATTTACCAACATGTTTAGACATTTTCCTCTAGGAAAAAATTAACTAGCACCACGGGTTATCCTAATTATTTCTAATTGATTCTATAAGCACTTTACTTAGCGATACATAAAAATTGTGATACAATTCGGTTGTAGTTTTAAAGGATATTATGGTCACTAAGTTACACATATAAATTTTTATGGAGGTGTGATAATATGGCAAATTTCTACGGAAATGATCCTTTTTTCAACAATGATATGGATGATGTTTTCAATCAATTATTTCGGCGCATGGGTAATCAAAATTCGGAGCGTGCACGGTATTTAGTTAATGGACAATCGTTGACACCGGATGAGTTTGCTCAATACCGAGCAACTGGTAAGCTACCCCAAAATAATAAAACAATAGAAGTATCTAAAGATGGTAAACAGGCTGTTAAAAAAGGAGGGATTTTAGAAAAGTTAGGGACTAATTTGACGGAACAGGCTCGTGATGGATTACTAGATCCAGTGATTGGACGTGAGAAAGAGATTCAAGAAACTGCAGAAATTTTAAGTCGTAGAACGAAAAATAATGCAATCTTAGTTGGTGATGCCGGTGTAGGTAAAACTGCAGTCGTCGAAGGTCTGGCACAAGCAATTGTGGCTGGTAAAGTTCCAGAAACGATTCAAGATAAAGAAATCTATTCGATTGATTTATCGTCTTTGGAAGCGGGAACTCAATATCGCGGTTCTTTTGAAGAAAATATTAAACAGCTGGTAGAGGAAGTTAAAGCAGCTGGTAATATTATTCTATTCTTCGATGAAATTCATCAGATTCTCGGCACGGGTGCCACTGGTGGTGAAGATGGTGGCAAAGGATTGGCTGATATCATTAAACCTGCTTTGTCACGTGGCGAGCTGAGTGTAATCGGGGCTACGACTCAAGATGAATATCGCAATACTATTTTGAAAAATGCGGCTTTGGCACGGCGATTCAATGATGTTGTGATTAATGAACCGACGGCCGCTGACACTTTACGTATATTACAAGGTGTTAAAGAGCTGTACGAAAAACATCATCATGTTGTATTACCAGATGATGTTTTGAAGGCGGCTGTGGATTATTCAATCCAATATATACCACAACGCACTTTGCCAGATAAAGCTATCGATTTGATCGACATGACTGCGGCTCATTTAGCGGCTAAAAATTCGCAAACTGATGTTGAGACATTGGATCAACGCCTTAAAAAATTAGAGGCAGCTAAGGAGGCCGCCATTAAAGCGGAGGACTTTACAAAAGCCGCTGATATCAAGAAGTCGATCGAGGAAACCAAGCAAAAAATTAAAGAAACGGATCAAAAAGAAAAAATCACTGCCACGATTGATGATGTGGCACAATCGGTTGAACGTTTAACTGGTATACCAGTTTCTGATATGGGCGCTAATGATATTGAGCGCTTGAAAAATCTTGATAAGCGTCTGAAAAGTAAGGTAATCGGTCAAGATGAAGCGGTTGAAATGGTAGCAAAAGCAATTCGGCGTAACCGTGCGGGCTTTTCAGAGGGGGATCAGCCGATTGGAAGTTTTCTGTTTGTGGGCCCAACTGGCGTAGGAAAGACTGAATTAGCTAAGCAATTAGCCTTAGATATGTTTGGAAATGAAAATGCGATTATTCGGCTAGATATGAGTGAATATGCTGATCGTACAGCTGTGTCGAAATTAATTGGTACCTCGGCTGGATACGTAGGCTATGAAGATAATGCTAATACTCTAACTGAACGGGTTCGGCGTAATCCATATTCCATTGTATTATTAGATGAAATTGAAAAGGCTGATCCACAAGTATTAACGTTACTGTTACAAGTGATGGATGATGGGCGCTTAACGGATGGACAAGGCAATGTCATTAATTTCAAAAATACGATTATTATTGCTACTTCTAATGCTGGCTTTGGTAATGAAGCATTAAGTGGTGACAAGCAACGAGATCAGTCATTAATGGATAAGTTAGCACCATTTTTCCGCCCAGAATTTCTGAACCGCTTTAATGGAATCGTGGAATTTTCACATCTGACTAAGCAAGACTTAAGTCAAATTGTCGATTTGATGTTGGCGGATGTACAAAAAACTTTAGCCAAAAAATCCATTAAACTTGAGGTAACTAAAGCGGCCAAAGATTGGCTGATGGAACAAGGCTATGATGAAGCAATGGGTGCGCGGCCATTACGGCGAGTAATTGAACAACAAATTCGTGATAAGGTAACAGATTTCTACCTTGACCACTTAGATGTCAAAAACTTGAAGGCTGATTTAGTGGATGCTGAGATTGTGATATCGGCAGCTTAGCTTAAATCAGTGTTCATAAATAACTTTATATAAGAGGAGATTTATTGGGAAGGAGATTGCTTGATAGGTTCTGTTGCAAAGTTTTAAATAAAGAATAAAATCCCTTACGGTATCTATGATTTAAGCTGGGATTCCCAATAATACCTTGATTTCAGTACAGACCGAAAACCCGAAGAGAGTGCCTTCTTTTCGG
>NZ_JAPRFV010000032.1:0-2897 GCF_035725965.1 Enterococcus sp. E5-162
CCGAAGAAATGGAACGCTCTTCGGCTTTTCGGTGTCTACTGAAATCAAGGTATTAATGGGAATAACAGCCTAAGATATTTGGAGTTCAGAGAGGGCGCGTTTGATTTTCAAACTTCGCAACAGAACCTAATCAACTATATAATAATTTTTCTGTCAATTTAATATTCTAACTGTTACTATTTAGGAGGGTAAAATATCCTCTAACGAATAAACTTCAGTTATTAGCCCTTCCCTATTATCAAGTAAAAATTTAAAATGAAACTCTTCATTTATTTTGACAATGTAAAAGAGTAAAACCATTATTGAATATAAATAATCTTTTTTGTACTCACTTTCATCTTCAGCAATGAAATCATGTTCATATTTATTTCTTAATCCTATTGAATTATCATATTGCCTATTATTAAGGAGATAATTTAGATAGTTCATTTCAGGAATTGAAAACAATGTTGATTCACTTCTGAGTATTTTACGATCTAATAATTCATTAATTTTATCTTGATATCTTCTCTTATCATCTTCTATTAGTAATATTTTAGGATAGTTGTAATAATTTATTACACCATATATCCAAATTTGTTTGTAAATACCTAACTCAATTAATTGATCTTTATTAAAATAGAGAATGTCCTTATTTATTGATACTAAATTATTTTTTAACAAAATATCTATTATTTTCTGCTGGTACTCTAAAAATACACTATACTTAACTTTATGTTTGCTAACTAAATTGACAAAATTATCCTCCTCAATTAATTCATTATAAATCCCCATAACATGTTGATCTGTAAATAAGTATATAAGCAACTGATCAAGCTCATCCGAATTGGAATAAATGTATTTATTTGATAAATAACTACCTAATTCTCTAAAAGATGGGGTATTAGAAAAATTAAATAATTTGGGGTCGATATACCCATCATCTAATAAAAATTTCCATTGTTTTCTTATAAATTCTTCAATAGTAAAATTAATTTTTGTACGTACTTTTAAACTTGAATCTCTTGACATATCTAATTTAAACCATTTCAGATTAAAATTATCATTCGAATATTCATGAAAAAAATATTCTATTACATCCTCGAATAGAATATTATGTTCTTCCATCAAAACTTTTCCAAACATATCCAATTCACTTAATATAACTACTTGTTTTAAATCAAATACCTCATTCTCTTCATAATATCTTTTAGATTTGATAATCAAAAGAAAATCGAATAAACCTTTCTCAATATTGTTAAAACTTAATAGATTTAAAATTCCATTGTTAGTAAAAAAACCTGTTAAATACTTAATTTCATTCAAAATAGTTTCAAAGTCTCCATATTTTCTCAAGAAATCAGTATCTACAAATCCTTTAACATTTGTACTTTTTTTAAACTCGTCTAGGTCAGTATAAATCTTTACTTTAGTATTACAAATTTTAGTTCGCTTATCAGACATGAATTTCTCAGTCAAATGATCAACTTGATCTAATATTTTCTTATACAAATTTTTATCAACGATTAAGTATTCTTCAAGTCCTTGTATTTTTTTGCTCATAAAATTCAAAAAATTATAATCTGGTTCAATAATTTTATCATCAAACTCTACTAGATTTTCAACATATGAAGTTGCTAACTGATAAAATTCATCTTTAGTTATATTTTTAGGGATATAAAGAGTAGAACCTCTATCCATAAAATTCTGTAACAAGATCTTTATATTAATATCTTTAGAAAGAAAGTAATCTTTAATAGCATTTGGATATTTATCTATCCAAAATTCTGATTTAAGAAAACATTGGATAGGAATTTCGTTACCAAAGACTATATCTTGAAAAGAATTTTCGGACATTTTTTTTGATAAATCATTTTTTTCAAAGAAAACTAAAAATGAAGAAAACTGCTGTTTTTGATCATATATCATAGTAAAAAATCTTTTTAAATTAGTATCTGTCAAATTATTCTGAAAAAGTGATATATTTTTATGAAATACGCTAAGATATTTTCCTTTATTGTCCTTTAAAAATTTATCAATAGTTTTTTTTATAAAAGAACTAGCTTCATACATTTCTAGTACTTCAAAAATAGATGGATCAGTTATTAACATAAGTTCATTAATTCTATTTTTAAATTGCGTTAAATCCGTTTCAAATTTAGGATTAGTAATTACATATTCCGTTTCCACCCAATAAATACCTCCAGTAAAAATTTAATAACACTAAATTTCTTCTTTGCTTATCCTGGAATTTTTCGTAATTCCATATTTCATTCTATATCTTCTAAACGTCCTTCGATTTATACCTGTCTGTTCTTCAACTTCTTTATCAGTAGATCCTTCCAAGAATAATTTGAATGCTAGTTGAAGTCGTGGATCGTTTTCTCGATATTTAGGCTTTCCACCCTTATACTTTCCTTTTGCTTTAGCAAGCGCAATACCTTGTTGCTGCGTTTCACGAATATATCGACGTTCTTCTTCCGCCTGGTACTTGTATAGTTCAATAATTAAGTTATTAAGTAATCGACGCAAATTATCATCAGTTATCCCTGTTAACGCTGGTAAATTCAAAACTTCCAGAGTC
Organism: Enterococcus sp. E5-162; assembly: GCF_035725965.1. Lineage (NCBI taxonomy): Bacteria > Bacillati > Bacillota > Bacilli > Lactobacillales > Enterococcaceae > Enterococcus > Enterococcus sp. E5-162. Next base: position 2,564 of record NZ_JAPRFV010000032.1, read on the forward strand.
GCTTTCTTCAGCTGAATCAAATTCATCGTTTCTGTTAGCTCTTTATTATTTCGCCCAAGACGTTTTAATTCTGTCACAACGACAATATCACCTTCACGTATGAATTCCATCATTTTTTGAAATCCTTCACGATTGGTATCTTTCCCGCTTGCCTTATCAGTAAAAATTTTATCACACTTTGATAACAATTCTAGCTGTCTATCTAAATGGTTCTGTTGCAAAGTTTTAAATAAAGAATAAAATCCCTTACGGTATCTATGATTTAAGCTGGGATTCCCAATAATACCTTGATTTCAGTACAGACCGAAAACCCGAAGAGAGTGCCTTCTTTTCG
>NZ_JAPRFV010000033.1:0-1526 GCF_035725965.1 Enterococcus sp. E5-162
AAAAGGTTACCTCACCGACTTCGGGTGTTACAAACTCTCGTGGTGTGACGGGCGGTGTGTACAAGGCCCGGGAACGTATTCACCGCGGCGTGCTGATCCGCGATTACTAGCGATTCCGGCTTCATGCAGGCGAGTTGCAGCCTGCAATCCGAACTGAGAGAAGCTTTAAGAGATTAGCTTAGCCTCGCGACTTCGCAACTCGTTGTACTTCCCATTGTAGCACGTGTGTAGCCCAGGTCATAAGGGGCATGATGATTTGACGTCATCCCCACCTTCCTCCGGTTTGTCACCGGCAGTCTTGCTAGAGTGCCCAACTGAATGATGGCAACTAACAATAAGGGTTGCGCTCGTTGCGGGACTTAACCCAACATCTCACGACACGAGCTGACGACAACCATGCACCACCTGTCACTTTGCCCCCGAAGGGGAAGCTCTATCTCTAGAGTGGTCAAAGGATGTCAAGACCTGGTAAGGTTCTTCGCGTTGCTTCGAATTAAACCACATGCTCCACCGCTTGTGCGGGCCCCCGTCAATTCCTTTGAGTTTCAACCTTGCGGTCGTACTCCCCAGGCGGAGTGCTTAATGCGTTAGCTGCAGCACTGAAGGGCGGAAACCCTCCAACACTTAGCACTCATCGTTTACGGCGTGGACTACCAGGGTATCTAATCCTGTTTGCTCCCCACGCTTTCGAGCCTCAGCGTCAGTTACAGACCAGAGAGCCGCCTTCGCCACTGGTGTTCCTCCATATATCTACGCATTTCACCGCTACACATGGAATTCCACTCTCCTCTTCTGCACTCAAGTCTCCCAGTTTCCAATGACCCTCCCCGGTTGAGCCGGGGGCTTTCACATCAGACTTAAGAAACCGCCTGCGCTCGCTTTACGCCCAATAAATCCGGACAACGCTTGCCACCTACGTATTACCGCGGCTGCTGGCACGTAGTTAGCCGTGGCTTTCTGGTTAGATACCGTCAAGGGATGAACAGTTACTCTCATCCTTGTTCTTCTCTAACAACAGAGTTTTACGATCCGAAAACCTTCTTCACTCACGCGGCGTTGCTCGGTCAGACTTTCGTCCATTGCCGAAGATTCCCTACTGCTGCCTCCCGTAGGAGTTTGGGCCGTGTCTCAGTCCCAATGTGGCCGATCACCCTCTCAGGTCGGCTATGCATCGTGGCCTTGGTGAGCCGTTACCTCACCAACTAGCTAATGCACCGCGGGTCCATCCATCAGCGACACCCGAAAGCGCCTTTCAAATCAAAACCATGCGGTTTCGATTGTTATACGGTATTAGCACCTGTTTCCAAGTGTTATCCCCTTCTGATGGGCAGGTTACCCACGTGTTACTCACCCGTTCGCCACTCTTCTTTTTCCGGTGGAGCAAGCTCCGGTGGAAAAAGAAGCGTACGACTTGCATGTATTAGGCACGCCGCCAGCGTTCGTCCTGAGCCAGGATCAAACTCTCATAAAAAGTTCGAACAATCTTACGATTGTTAAGCTCAATTTGTTTGCTAGCATATTGCTTG
>NZ_JAPRFV010000035.1:0-1364 GCF_035725965.1 Enterococcus sp. E5-162
ATCGTCTGCATTCCTTAGCCTCCTGCGTCCCTCCATTGCTCAAACAAAAACAACGGGTACAGGAATATCAACCTGTTATCCATCGCCTACGCCTATCGGCCTCGGCTTAGGTCCCGACTAACCCTGGGCGGACGAGCCTTCCCCAGGAAACCTTAGTCATTCGGTGGACAGGATTCTCACCTGTCTTTCGCTACTCATACCGGCATTCTCACTTCTAAGCGCTCCAGCAGTCCTCACGATCTGCCTTCGACGCCCTTAGAACGCTCTCCTACCAATACACCTAAAGGTGTACTCCACAGCTTCGGTAATATGTTTAGCCCCGGTACATTTTCGGCGCAGGGTCACTCGACTAGTGAGCTATTACGCACTCTTTAAATGGTGGCTGCTTCTAAGCCAACATCCTAGTTGTCTGTGCAACCCCACATCCTTTTCCACTTAACATATATTTTGGGACCTTAGCTGGTGGTCTGGGCTGTTTCCCTTTCGACTATGGATCTTATCACTCACAGTCTGACTCCCGGATATGAATGAATGGCATTCGGAGTTTATCTGAATTCGGTAACCCGAGATGGGCCCCTAGTCCAAACAGTGCTCTACCTCCATCATTCTCAATTCCGAGGCTAGCCCTAAAGCTATTTCGGAGAGAACCAGCTATCTCCAAGTTCGTTTGGAATTTCTCCGCTACCCACACCTCATCCCCGCACTTTTCAACGTACGTGGGTTCGGTCCTCCAGTGCGTTTTACCGCACCTTCAACCTGGACATGGGTAGATCACATGGTTTCGGGTCTACGACTACATACTCAAACGCCCTATTCAGACTCGCTTTCGCTGCGGCTCCGTCTCTTCAACTTAACCTCGCATGCAATCGTAACTCGCCGGTTCATTCTACAAAAGGCACGCCATCACCCATTAACGGGCTTTGACTTGTTGTAGGCACACGGTTTCAGGTTCTATTTCACTCCCCTTCCGGGGTGCTTTTCACCTTTCCCTCACGGTACTGGTTCACTATCGGTCACTAGGGAGTATTTAGCCTTGGGAGATGGTCCTCCCGGATTCCGACGGAATTTCTCGTGTTCCGCCGTACTCAGGATCCTCCTAGGTGTCTTCCACATTTCGTCTACGGGGTTTTTACCCTCTTTGACTGACTTTTCCAAGTCATTCGACTATCTGAAAGAACGACCATATTGGAGTCCTACAACCCCAACAAGCAAGCTTGTTGGTTTGGGCTTTTCCCGTTTCGCTCGCCGCTACTCAGGGAATCGAATTTTCTTTCTCTTCCTGCAGGTACTTAGATGTTTCAGTTCTCTGCGTCTACCTCGAATGTGCTATGTATTCACACAATCGTAACATCCTATTAAAGATG
>NZ_JAPRFV010000036.1:0-1355 GCF_035725965.1 Enterococcus sp. E5-162
AAAATCCATGAAAAGCTTGCCCTTAAGGGCATTACTATATCCGTTCCGCCACGTAAAAACATGGATAAATCAGAAAAACTAGACCACAGCTTACTTGGAAAACAAAGAAAAACAGTTGAGACTGTTTGTTCTTCCTTAGAAAAATTAGGTTGTCAAAATTTCAACTCACGTTCTGTTAAAGGGCTAGAGAGTAGATTTGAAAGCATATTACTGGCTTACAGTGTTCTATTAAGTCGAGCACAACGACGTTTTGAAGGAACTTCGAGATATTCTTTAGGATATTAAAATTAACTAGCACCACGGGTAAATATTATAGATTATTACTTTTGACAGCTGAAGCAGGATGGATGGATTTTCCAGAAGTTGTAAAAGAAGTTCAAGAGATAGGTGCAACTATTTCTGATAGCCGCTCCTCTCCTATGAACTATCAGGATGCCCATGGAATTAAAATAATTGATCAAGAGAGAAATGTCAGAAAATACACAACAATAAATGAGTGTGTAATTAATGAAAATCTTTGTAGGGCACCGATAACGAAACACATTAAGAATAGAAGCAAAGCAAAAGACGGAAGAACTTTTACTACCTTCTAAGTTTTTTTCATATTTGTTTGCTATACTTAGATCTAAGGAATTAGACTTTCGCTGCCCATTATTTAAGTTTGAGGTAGCGTCTTGCGAGGGATCAATAATGGAAGAAGAAAAAATATTTGAAAAACGCTGGGAATTGGCTTCAGTTGAACAAAGAGCAAGGTACCATAATCTAATGTCCTCTTACCGCAATATTGATTGGACTTACAAAGAAAAGAAGTACTTGCTTTGGTTATGTCAGTTAGATGTAAATACCTTTGAAACATTTGAAGTGATTCTAGATAAGATTAAAAACAGCAATGAAAAAAGAGCTGATCTATAGTGGTTCGCTCTTTTTATTTTATTAACTCTTTGGTTACTATATGTAAAATACAGCTTCATATTACAATAAATTTCAGGATACAAATTTATTTAAGCATATATAAATATAATTGAAATGGGACATAAATATATGAGTATGAGAAAGGTGATTACATGTTTAATAAATGGGCAAACCACCCAATGAACTCGAGAGGTAGAGATAATTTGAAGGAGACGGACAAGTTCTGGGAAGAAGTATATAGTAAAAACAAAAATCTTAGGTTTCCTGAAGGAAAACTTTTATATAGAGTTCATACAGGTGGATATAAAAAACCTGTGGTTCTGTTGCAAAGTTTTCCAAAAAATCTATTTTAGTGTAAAATTGAGAAAAAAGACAGAGAGGACAGAGTAATGAATCATTTTAAAGGCAAACAATTCAAAAAAGACGTCATTATTGTCGCTGTT
>NZ_JAPRFV010000037.1:0-1096 GCF_035725965.1 Enterococcus sp. E5-162
AAGGGCTAGAGAGTAGATTTGAAAGCATATTACTGGCTTACAGTGTTCTATTAAGTCGAGCACAACGACGTTTTGAAGGAACTTTGAGATATTCTTTAGGATATTAAAATTAACTAGCACCACGGGTGATTTATAGTATACTATGTCAAAAGGAGGAGTTAGATGAACAATCAAATCACACTAGCGTATTTAGATTATGATGATCTAGATGCTTTACAAGTTGTAAGTGTTGTCAGTTTTTATGAATCGTTTATCGATGGCGCAGATCCACTTGATATGCAAGGATATTTACAGACACAATTGACAACTGAAATATTGGCAGTAGAATTGGCACAGTCAACCAGTAAATTTATTGGTATTAAGGATCATCAAATACTCATTGGTTATATGAAAGTCAATGATGAAAAAGATGCTATAGAGATTCAACGGCTCTATCTGCTCAAAGATTATCAAAACAAAGGGTTAGGGCAACGGTTACTCGATGAAGCGAATCGTTATGCTAAAACGAAACAAAAACGTTATTTACGTTTGACTGTTTATGAAAAAAATCATGCAGGTATTCGTTTTTATGAACGTCATGGATTTAAAAAAATCGGGATCAAACATTTTCCTTTAGGAAAACAAGATCGTATTTGTCCGATTTTAGAAAAAGAAATCTAAAAAAACGTCCTCACTTTTGATGCTGAGGACGTTTTTTTAGACTGGTAATGGAACCATAATTCGCTTTCCTTTTTGATAAATCGCTAATTCCGTCACACCTTTTGCTTTTAACAGAGCAAAAAGATCATCGAAATGGAAACGGAAATGTTCAAGGTAATGCCCATCTGATCCAACACTAAACAAGGTACCACCACGTGAAAGATATAAATCGATGACATATTCATATAACGCTAAATTGTCATACAAGTAAGCGCTCTTAGCATTTAATTCGAATGCCAATTTATTTTTGATTACTTGATCTAGAATCGGTAAAAACTGCGCTTCATATTGTTTAAATTCAGCAACGGATAGACCAAATACCCGAAAACCATAGTCAAAATGAGCAAAGACATCTGCTTCTATAACAACTAGTGCTTCTGAAAGTTGTGCAAAATAC
>NZ_JAPRFV010000038.1:0-911 GCF_035725965.1 Enterococcus sp. E5-162
AACAGCGACAATAATGACGTCTTTTTTGAATTGTTTGCCTTTAAAATGATTCATTACTCTGTCCTCTCTGTCTTTTTTCTCAATTTTACACTAAAATAGATTTTTTGGAAAACTTTGCAACAGAACCTTTTGGCTGGCGCCGTGATCGCCAAAGATGCGCAAGTAGGGGAGCGCTTGAATTATTTAGCCAATACTTCAGGCCCGACCTTGAGCAGCTTTGATACGTGGTTATTTATCCGAAGTTTAAAGACGCTGCCGTTGCGCTTTGAACGACAGGAAGCCAACGCCAAGGAAGTTGGCCGCTTTTTACGAGCCCATCCGGCGGTCAAAGAGGTGCTGTACCCAAATGCAGGGGCGATGATCAGTATTCGGGTGCTTGATGAAACCAAAATCAGCGGCTTCTTAGCGGCATTAAAGGTCTTTACCTTTGCGGAAAGCCTGGGTGGTGTGGAAAGTCTCATCACGTATCCAACGACACAGACCCACGCAGATATTCCTCAAGAGGTACGAGAATCTTATGGATTGACGCCGGATCTTTTACGGATCTCCATTGGGATCGAAAGTAGTAAAGATTTGATCGATGACTTAGAAAATGCACTGAAGATATTCAAATAACCCAACCACAGATCAGCTAGTGAAAAACTTACTTTTGTAGAGTAATTTTATTGACAGTTTTAGTTGTATAGGATAAAGTTACACTACATATGAATGGTGAGTCCGATGTTTTCGGTTGACGGCAACAGGGATTAACCATTTCTCCTTTGAAAAAGTAGGTTGTTTTGAGGGTTCTGTTGCAAAGTTTTAAATAAAGAATAAAATCCCTTACGGTATCTATGATTTAAGCTGGGATTCCCAATAATACCTTGATTTCAGTACAGATCGAAAACCCGAAGAGAGTGCCTTCTTTTCGG
>NZ_JAPRFV010000039.1:0-800 GCF_035725965.1 Enterococcus sp. E5-162
GCATGAAGCCGGAATCGCTAGTAATCGCGGATCAGCACGCCGCGGTGAATACGTTCCCGGGCCTTGTACACACCGCCCGTCACACCACGAGAGTTTGTAACACCCGAAGTCGGTGAGGTAACCTTTTGGAGCCAGCCGCCTAAGGTGGGATAGATGATTGGGGTGAAGTCGTAACAAGGTAGCCGTATCGGAAGGTGCGGCTGGATCACCTCCTTTCTAAGGAATATTACGGAGACTACACAATTTGTTTTTACTTTGTTCAGTTTTGAGAGGTTTACTCTCAATTTAAAACGGGGCCTTAGCTCAGCTGGGAGAGCGCCTGCTTTGCACGCAGGAGGTCAGCGGTTCGATCCCGCTAGGCTCCATTAACAACATTAGTTGTTAAATTTGTTCATTGAAAACTGGATATTTGAAGTAAATGTAAGTAATACAAACCGAGAACACCGCGTTGAATGAGTTTTTTAATAAGTTCAATTGCTTATTTTCTTGATCTAACTTCTATCGCTAGAAGAAGGATCAAAACCCAACCGAAAGGTTGATAAGGTTAAGTGAATAAGGGCGCACGGTGGATGCCTTGGCACTAGGAGCCGATGAAGGACGGGACTAACACCGATATGCTTTGGGGAGCTGTACGTAAGCTATGATCCAGAGATTTCCGAATGGGGGAACCCAGCATCTTTAATAGGATGTTACGATTGTGTGAATACATAGCACATTCGAGGTAGACGCAGAGAACTGAAACATCTAAGTACCTGCAGGAAGAGAAAGAAAATTCGATTCCCTGAGTAGCGGCGAGCGAA
>NZ_JAPRFV010000040.1:0-787 GCF_035725965.1 Enterococcus sp. E5-162
AAACAGTCTCAACTGTTTTTCTTTGTTTTCCAAGTAAGCTGTGGTCTAGTTTTTCTGATTTATCCATGTTTTTACGTGGCGGAACGGATATAGTAATGCCCTTAAGGGCAAGCTTTTCATGGATTTTATGGCTAATATATCCTTTGTCCCCTAGGATATTGGGAAGATTCGCTTCTTCCGATAAAGTCTCTAACACTTTCACGTCATGGACACCTGGATTCGTGATTGAGTAAGTAATCGGAAAGCCAGTCTTAGTAACGATCATATGAATTTTAAGACCATAAAAATAAGATTTTTTTGTTGAGTTATAGCCAACTTTGGCTATTTGATTCAATAGTTTTGCTTGTCTATTTCTAACTGGTTTACATAATGGACTAGGAAAACTATCTATAATTCCGACTAGTTCACCTTTGGTGAGCTTCTTGATGAAAAAGTATCGAATAATCTTGATAGTGTAAGCTAAGTTTGAACTTAAGCGAGTGAATCGACTCCTACTAGGAAAGTCACCATTAGGAAATAAGACGGAACAAACCGCTCTATACGTGGCTCTTTGGCTAGTATAGCCATTAATTATGCCCCATATAACACAAGCAATAATCACTGTATCGCGTTGCTTCAGTTGATCAGTATTTCTTCGGTTTTTAATCTTATCTGGTACACAATTGTGGTATATGTTAGAAACAGTTCTCATAATTTCCTTGAATGTTATAAAAGTATCTGTATAATGTTCAGTATATTTTGATGAACGCATATGTAGTCCTCATTTCTTGGGAGTTTTGAGACTACT
>NZ_JAPRFV010000041.1:0-757 GCF_035725965.1 Enterococcus sp. E5-162
TTTTATTTTTCGAAGTCACTTCGGTCGCATCATTGATCAGCGAAGAGAAAGGAAAAGTAACTTCATCGGAACGCTCATCACAATCTTTCAAACAATCAGAACAATCAACGAATAAAAACAAGTCGACTGAAACAGCTAGCGTCAATGAATCCACTCAAGAATCAGTGAAATCAACACAAAGTCAATCAACTGAACCAGAACCAACACAAGAAAGTACAGAAGCTGTCCAAGATCCAACTGTCAAAAGTATTGCCATCAGTTTTGATGATGGACCAGGAGCGACCACGACACCACAGCTGTTGCAAATACTTAAAGAAAAAAACGTACACGCCACTTTTTTTGTTTTAGGAGAAAATACGGCGCAACATCCTGAAATTGTGAAGCAGACAGCTGAAGCAGGACACGAGATCGGCAATCACACGTATGATCATCAGGATCTGGCGGTGCTTTCTGCCCAGTCGATCACAGAAGAAGTGGCAAAAACAGACACTGGGATAAAAAAAGCCACTGGTAAAACCCCCACTTTCGTTCGTCCGCCCTATGGTTCGATCACAAGTGTAGGAGCAAGTGTTATCCGGCGGCCAATCATCGAATGGTCGGTCGATTCAGAAGATTGGAAGACAAGAAATCCTGATTTGATTTTGCAGAAGATCCAAGCAACAGTATACGATGGTGCAATTATTTTATTCCATGATATTTATCCTGAAACGATTCGTGCCGTCCCTCAAGTGATCGATTATCTGCAAGAGCAAGGGTA
>NZ_JAPRFV010000042.1:0-712 GCF_035725965.1 Enterococcus sp. E5-162
CGAAGAAATGGAACGCTCTTCGGCTTTTCGGTGTCTACTGAAATCAAGGTATTAATGGGAATAACAGCCTAAGATATTTGGAGTTCAGAGAGGGCGCGTTTGATTTTCAAACTTCGCAACAGAACCATCATTTGAATGGGGTGGCAGCAGGAGTGGTGCAGTCTTTTCAAAACTGTTTACAAGAGAATCAAATCAGTCCAGATGATGTGGTTTTCGTGGCTCACTCGACAACGCAAGCAACGAATGCATTGATTGAAGGAGATGTAGCTAAAGTTTTGGAGTAATCGGCATGTCGAAAGGCGGTCTTGAAGGATTTTTAGCCAAAAGACAAACACGATTGAACGATATTGATCTAGGGAACAAGAAAAAAATCGAAATCGTCAATGCTTTTTTACCAGTAAAACATTTGAATGTGGATCGAGTGGCTGAAACGATCTCTAATTTAGAAAAAGAAAAAGCGGAGGTACTAGTGTCTTCGATGGCCTTTGGGGTAGATAATGGTGAGCCAGAACGTGTTGTTTATGAAGCTGCTTCTTGTAAAGCCATTCCAACAACGATGGCATCTGATATTACTAAATTATATGGATTGACAGACATCGGTACGCCAATCGTCAAACAGCATAATGGTATCAATGAGATCACCTTATATTATGACTTGCCGCTCTTCTTTTATTTCATCATCGGGTTGACCTTCATTGGTTGGCTGATTTTA
>NZ_JAPRFV010000043.1:0-631 GCF_035725965.1 Enterococcus sp. E5-162
CGAAAACCCGAAGAGAGTGCCTTCTTTTCGGGTTTTCTTATATAATCCTCGAATGGCTTCCATGCCTTTAATCGTGGTAGAGGCAGTGCGTAAACTTCGATAGAATTTATTGCGTCTCTTTACTGGACGATGGTCTTGTTCAATCAAATTATTCAGGTATTTAATGGTACGATGTTCTGTCCCTTGATAAAAGCCGTATTCTTTTAGTTTCTTAAAGGCACTTGTAATAGAGGGGGCTTTATCTGTGACTACAACCTTCGGTTCATCAAACTGCTTCACTAACCGCTTAAGAAAAGCATAGGCTGCTTGTGTGTCCCGTTTTTTACGTAACCAAATATCCAAGGTTAAACCATCTGCATCGATGGCTCGATACAAATAATGCCATTTTCCTTTAATTTTGATGTACGTTTCATCCATTTTCCATGAATAAAAGGATTTTTTATTTTTCTTTTTCCAAATTTGATAGAGTAGTTTGCCATATTCTTGCACCCAACGATAAATCGTCGTATGAGAAACGTTAATGCCACGATCATATAAGATTTCTTGAACTTCACGATAGCTAAGGTTATAACGAAGATAGTAGCCCACGGCTACAATAATCACATCCTGCTGAAATTGCTTTCCTTTAAAA
>NZ_JAPRFV010000044.1:0-587 GCF_035725965.1 Enterococcus sp. E5-162
GCTGCATTCTTCATGGGAACGACTGCTCATGCGGACGAAGCTTATACCGTTCAATCAGGTGATACTCTATCAACGATTTCTCAAAAATACGTTGGTGACAACTCCTTGATCAATGCCATTGCAGAATCAAATTCAATTTCTGACATTAACCTGATCTACTCAGGACAACAATTAACGATTCCAACAGAAGGCTCTACACAAGCAGCTGCTGAACCTCAAGCAGCCGTTCAAGAAGCACCAGTCCAAGCTGAACCTGTTCAAGCTGAACAACCTGTTGTACAAGAAACGGTTCAAACGGAAACACAAGCAGCCCCTGTTGCTGAAACACAATCTGCTACAACAGAAACAACGGCAACAAGCACGAATGCTGCAAAAGAATGGATCGCACAAAAAGAATCAAGCGGTTCTTACACAGCAACGAACGGACGTTACATCGGACGTTACCAATTAGATTCTTCTTACTTGAATGGTGATTACTCTGCTGCGAACCAAGAAAAAGTGGCAGAACAATATGTTGCTTCACGTTATGGTTCTTGGGAAGCTGCGAAAGCATTCTGGGAAGCAAACGGTTGGTACTAAGATTCATT
>NZ_JAPRFV010000045.1:0-563 GCF_035725965.1 Enterococcus sp. E5-162
TATTGAATCGTAAATTCTTAAGAGACAACCCATTAGAAGCGATCGTAACAGACTTGACTTATGTACGAGTCGGGAAAAAATGGAATTATGTCTGTTTCATTTTGGATCTGTTCAATCGAGAAATTCTCGGCTATTCTTGTGGAGAACATAAAGATGCCGTTCTAGTAAAAAAAGCATTTAGCCGTATCAAACAACCTCTGACAGAGGTTGAGATTTTTCATACTGATCGTGGAAAAGAGTTTGATAACCAAGCTATTGATGAATTATTAACAACTTTTGACATCAATCGATCATTGAGTCATAAAGGCTGTCCTTTTGATAATGCCGTAGCTGAATCAACTTATAAGTCGTTGAAAGTAGAATTTGTCTATCAATACACATTTGAAACCTTACAACAATTGGATTTGGAGTTATTTGACTATGTCAATTGGTGGAACCACCTTCGGTTGCACGGTACACTTGGCTACGAGACACCGGTTGGTTACCGTAACCAGAGATTGGCGCAGCGAATCCTTGATAATGAGCTCGGATGTGCTAACGCTAGCGAGGCAGTCTAACTTTAA
>NZ_JAPRFV010000046.1:0-552 GCF_035725965.1 Enterococcus sp. E5-162
CCGCTATAGCCGTCACAGTGTAAATACCCTGTAAACTCCTTGAGAAAAGTTTTCGGAACATCTCCAGCACGACTTTCGTCGTGGTGATAATAAACGATGGGATGCTGACTGTCTTTTCCTGTACAAAACTGCCAGTAATAGGTATCTGTTTTGGCACTTTCAATCACACGATAACTTGTTTCATCCCCGTGTAGAATCTCTTCTTGATTAAGATAGACTCTTAATCGTTCTCCTAAAGGGTCTAACGCGTTTTGCACTGCTTTAATATGCCAATTGGTGATATTATCTCTCGAAATATCCAACCCATGTGTTTGTTTCCAATAGTTCTCTTGCCGATAGGCAGGAACTTTCTGACCAAATTTCATCCGGATCGTTTCCGCCACTAAACTATTGGAACCTAAGCTATTAGAAATCAAAGGTTTAGGAACGATCGCTTTTTTAAAAGAAGAAAGTCCTTCTTTTTCGCAGCTTTTACAACAATAGGTATGTTGATAATGGGTGAGACAATCCAACATAGCCTGATGGAAACGAATTTCTTCTCGTACTTTTGTC
>NZ_JAPRFV010000047.1:0-524 GCF_035725965.1 Enterococcus sp. E5-162
AGAGACGCAATAAATTCTATCGAAGTTTACGCACTGCCTCTACCACGATTAAAGGCATGGAAGCCATTCGAGGATTATATAAGAAAACCCGAAAAGAAGGCACTCTCTTCGGGTTTTCGGTCTGTACCGAAATCAAGGTATTATTGGGAATCCCAGCTTAAATCATAGATACCGTAAGGGATTTTATTCTTTATTTAAAACTTTGCAACAGAACCTCTTAACCTATTAATTGAGCTACTGAAGGAGCTAAAAAATAAGCAATAAAAAAAGATCAAAAACTTTAAAATTTTCGAACCCCTACCTTTTCTAGTTTTCACGAAATGAAATTTTGCGGCTCAAAATTAGAATTTTCAGTTTTATATTTTTTTATGATACACTAACAATGATACATCTATAATACCCGTGGTGCTAGTTAATTTTTTCCTAGAGGAAAATGTCTAAACATGTTGGTAAATCAACAAAAAAACGCATATAGTAGTCTCAAAACTCCCAAGAAATGAGGACTACATATGCGTTCATCAAAA